>CAKZQX010000901.1 GCA_937141995.1 uncultured Chloroflexaceae bacterium
CGGATATCACGGAGCGGAAGCTGGCGGAAGCGCAGTTGCTTCACGGTGCGCTCTATGATGGGTTAACGGGCTTGCCCAACCGGGCACTCTTCCTGGATCGTCTGGAGCGGGCGATGGCTCAGGCGCGTCAGACGCAGGGGTATCAGTTTGCGGTACTTTTCCTGGACATTGATCGCTTTAAGCTGATTAATGACAGCCTGGGGCATACTGCCGGCGATCAACTGCTGGTCGCATTCACGCGGCGGCTGGAGCGCTGCTTGCAAACGCGGGATACCGTTGCCCGGCTTGGCGGCGATGAGTTTACCATTTTGCTGGAAGGAATTACCGGCCCGGATGATGCCACGCGGGTGGCCGGGCGCATCCAGAGTGAGTTGCGCGTGCCATTCGATCTCCAGGGCCAGGAGGTTGTCACCTCTGTCAGCATTGGCATTGCTCTGGGCAGTGCCGGGTATGAACAGACTGAGGACATTCTCCGGGATGCCGATACGGCGATGTATCAGGCGAAGGCGCGGGGGAAAGCCTGTCATGCCGTGTTCGATACATCGATGCATGCCCGCGTGCTGGAACAGCTTCAGATGGAAGGTGATCTGCGCCGGGCGATCGCGCGGCGCGAGTTTCATGTTTACTATCAGCCCATCGTTGCGCTGGAGACCGGGCGCATCGCCGGGTTTGAAGCGCTGGTGCGCTGGGAGCATCCGCAGCGTGGGTTTATTCCGCCGCATGAGTTTATCCCGATCGCTGAGGAAACCGGCCTGATCATTCCAATCGGGCACTGGGTATTGCGCGAGGCATGCTACCAGTTGCGCGCGTGGCAGATTCAGTTTGCGGCGGCGCTCCCCCTGACGATCAGTGTGAATATTTCCGGGCGGCAGTTTGCGCAGCCGAACCTGGTCGAGCAGATCCGGCAGACGCTCTGGGAGACGGGCCTGGAGGCGCGCTATCTCAAAGTCGAGATTACTGAGAGCGTGATTATGGAGCATGGTGAGGCCACAATTACCCGGCTCCAGAAACTGCGTGACCTGGGTGTGCAGTTGTCCATTGATGATTTTGGTACGGGGTATTCATCGTTGAGTTACTTGCAGCGGTTCCCCATCAACACCCTGAAGATTGACCGTTCTTTTGTCAGCCGGATCGGCAACAATGGCGAGAATGTCGAGATTATCCAGGCAATCCTGGCGCTGGTGCGCTCGCTGAACATAGATGCTATCGCCGAAGGTGCTGAGACCGCCGAACAGGTTGCCCAGCTTAAACTGCTCAAGTGTGACTATGGGCAGGGCTGGTGGTTCTCCGGGGCCGTCGATGCCGCCACTGCCACCCGGCTCATCGTATCCACGCTGCACTATTCGCTGCCCGGTCAGTCAGTGTATGAACTCCCCCCCGCACCGGCAACCAGTGTGATTGTAACTGGGGGCGAGTGATATCAACTTATTCTTTTACCTAACCAAGTTGCGCTTTGCGCAGCTTGATTAGGTAAAAGAATGGTTTCTTCCGCTCTCCTGAACGATCGCTTCTTCCACTCTCCTAAACAATCCCTTCATTCCCATAACATTTACTAGTTCTGGTCTGAATGTAGATCCTTACATGGACTGGAATATTTACCGAATTTTAACAAGTTGCGTGGCGGCAGATGCTTATGGGCTACGTTGAGTGGGTAGTTGTTAAGAAAGACCGCTTGCTAAAACGAAGAAGGGATGACACGAACATGTCGAACATGACACCGGCACGCATTAATGGGCACACCCAGTTCTATCAGCGGGGCATCCAGGTAGGGCCGATATTGGCGCTGTTCCTGCTGCTGCTGTTATTCACCCTCCACCAACTGCCGATAGTTGATGCCGCCGGAACCACCATTCCGGTCACGACGACGGCGGATCTGGTTGTCAATGATGGCGCGGCTTGCTCGCTCCGTGAGGCCATCCGCGAAGCCAACGACGCCGGGGGGCTCGGGCTGGTTGGAGAATGTCCCCAGGGTAGCGCTACCGAAACCGATACGATTGTATTGCAAAACGGCATGACCTATCTCCTGAGCATTGGAGGTATTGAAAATGATGCTCAGGCGGGCGACCTGGACATCCGCGATAACAGCGCCGATCTGGATTTGATCATCACCACGGCTGATCCGAATGGGGCCCCGGCAACCATTGACGCCGGCGGTATTCCTGCTGGTGACCGGGTGTTTCACCTGATCCAGGGCGTGAATGCCGAGTTCAACAATATCATTATCACTGGTGGTTCGTCCAGTATCTCCGGTGGTGGACTGCGGATTGAAGGCGGGTTGGCCTCACTGCGGTTGATCAACAGCCAGGTTACGGGTAATGAGACCACGGCTGCCTTTGGTAATGGCGGGGGTATTGCGATGATCGCAAGTGGAACTGTGAACCTGATAAAGAGTGATGTGACTAATAATGCGATTACTCTGGACGGCAACGGTGCCGGGATCTTTCTGGCGAATGGGACAATGATGCTGACCGACGGATCACGGGTTTTTGGGAATGCTACTGCGGATGGTCATGGTGGTGGGATCTATAACGGTTCCAATGGTACGCTCATAGTCGAAAATAGTCAGATTGGCGGGCTCTTGTTACCGCTAAACACGGCACTTCAGGGCAATGGTGGTGCAATATATAATGTGGAGAACGGCACCCTGACTGTGCGTGGTACCACGATTGGGGGCGGTCGGGCGGAGCAGGGTGGCGGTATCTGGAATGCCGGCATTGCCACGATTGAAACCAACTCCCAGATTGGCACGGCTGATGCGACGAACCAGGCCACGGATGATGGTGGCGGCGTGTACAACGAATCCACTGGTAAAATGACGATCAACAACAGTGTTATTCAGGCTAATGTCGCCGGCTTTGCGAACGCGGCGGCAGCAGGCGGCGGCGGCATTTATAACAATACCGGCGGTGAACTTACCCTATCAGAGACGAATATCGTGGGTAATCGCACGGGTGACGGCAACCAGAGCCGGGGCGGCGGTATCGTAAACCGGGGCACGCTCCAGATGACCGGTGGCGAAGTGGCCGAGAATCTTACCGGTGCCGGTGAGAATGCCGATGGCGCGGGGATTGCCAATATCGCAGGTACCGTGGAGCTAACCAACGTGACTGTACGCGATAATGTGACCGGCACTGGTGAGAGTTCCGGCGGTGGTGGTATCTGGAATGATGCTGAAATGCGCCTGAACAACACCAATGTCATCCTGAATGAGACCGGCACCGCGCAGTTTAACCAGGGTGGGGGTATTCTCAATGGTAGCAATGGCGTCCTGGAGATGACCGGCGGAGCGATTAGCCGGAATATCACGGGCAACGGCGTTTCCAGCAGTGGCGGTGGAATTGCCGACTTTGGCAGCTTTACGATGACCGGCGGCGAAGTGGCCGAGAACCAGACCGGCACAGGGGATAACAGCGGTGGTGGTGGCATTGTCACCAGCGCAGGCGAGATGATCCTGAGCGGCGTCACTGTGCGCGACAATGGGACCGGCAGCGGTGCCGACAGCTTCGGTGGCGCGATTGCGGTTGCGGGCGCGGTTACAGTATTGACCATTGAGGATAGTACGATTAGCGGGAACCGGACGGGTGCCGGTATGGATAATGGAAATGACGGCGGCGGCATCTGGAATGCCGGTATCCTGAATCTCCGCACCACCACTCTGACCGGCAACCAGGCGGGCGGCGAGAATAACGATGGCGGTGGCCTCTACAATGTAGCCGGTGGGATCGTGAGTATGGACAGTACGGTGATTGACAGCAATCGTACCAGCGAAACGGGTAATGCCGCCGATGGTGGCGGCATTTTCAACCTCGGCACCGTAGCATTGCGCAATTCGACAGTGAGCGGCAACAAGGCGCGCACTATTGGTGGCGGCATCTACTCCGTCGGAACCTCGTCTCTAACGTTGCTGTTCAGCACAGTGACAAATAATACGGTTGAAGATGGGGCGGCCGGTGGGGTGCGGATAGACAGCCTGGTAAACAGCGCCGTGTTTCGGGGGACCATTATTGCGGACAATGGGGCAAACTTCCATCCCGATTGCGAGGATGTGGTCGCTACCATTACCTCGGAAGGTTACAACCTGCTCGGCATCGGTGATGGCTGTCCCAATCTGGCGGATGGCGTCAACAACGACCAGGTTGGCACGAGTGCCGCACCGGTCAACGCCTTGCTGAACGAGCTTGCCGCTAACGATGGCCCGACGCGGACGCACGCTCTGCTCGCAGCCAGTCCTGCCATTGGTGCTGTGCCGGCGGCGATGTGTGTTGCCCTGGACAACAGCCCGATTGACGTTGATCAGCGGAGCGAACTACGGCCTTATGGTGCAGCATGCGATATCGGGGCATTTGAACAACAGGAGTTGCGCGTGTTTTTACCCCTGGTACAACGGTAGTGTGGTAATGTCTGATGTGTAGTACTATGTGACAGGACTTACGCGGTGCGCCTTCAAACCGGACAGTTACTCCGATGAACGCAGATTCGCCTGCGGCAGCATGGTACTTTTTTTTCTTTTTCACGAAAATTTGGCTCACAGAGCCAAAGTTTCGTGAAACAGAATAGACTCTTCCACCCTGCCGGAGGCGCATCCCAGCCGGCGGATGGACGACCGCGTAACTCCTGTATGTGAGCAATGTCCAGGTATGCGCCTGACCGTGTGATACAGTACGGTCAGGCGTACTTGTTTTTATCGGACAGAGTTCAGGTATATGCCCCAGATCCGCGACGATTACTTCAAAATATCATACAGCGCTGCCAGGTCAAGATACATCCGGGCCGCATCCGCCAGTTGATCGTAGGCGGCTTCGCGGTCAAAGCGTACCGCCGACGGTGTACGGCTCCAGCCTTTGCGTGCGGCCAGGTTGCCCAGCATGGTGTGGCGTAGCGCATCGTTGTCAAACAGGCCGTGGAAGTAAGTTCCGGCAATCCAGCCGTCGGTTGTAACCGCG
>CAKZQX010000902.1 GCA_937141995.1 uncultured Chloroflexaceae bacterium
CAACCGGACGCCCCAGCGCGGCGGACAGGTTGGTCGCGGCATAGCGTAATGTTACACCGGCGGGGGGATTGGCGCCGACATTCAGGCCACACCCCAGGATTGCCTGGTCAACACCGCTGCCCCGGCTGCTCATCTCGAGCAGGATACCCGCGACCTTGTGCCACCCTTCCGGGGTCAGCGTTGAGGTTGGCTCTTCATCTTCTGCTGAAGGTTGCAAAAGATGTGCCACCCTGGACGGTTGCCGGCCTGCCGCGGTGTTGGCGGCGGGCAGCATCACATCATTAGGCCACTTGAGCCGGGGCTGCAGACCCGTTGCCGCCGTGATCCCCTCGCACAGCGCGACCCCGGTCATCCAGACCAGCGCCTGCGCCCGTTCAGCGGGCAGATCCTCGGGCCGCAGTGCCAGGGAAAAGAGCAGCGCGCTGCCGGGTGGGGCGCTCCAGTTCCGCCGCATGCGCCCGCGTCCGGCCGTCTGCGCGTCGGCCAGGACAAGCAGCGGGAGCTGTTCTGCCGTGGCCTGCTGCAACCAGTCGCGGGCCACGTCCATCGTCGAACTAACCTCGGCGTAACAGGCAACGGCGCGCGGCAGCACGCTGGTACCCAGTCCGTCAAGTATCGTGGCAGAGGTCAGGATGTCTTGATCCATCATTGATGATACCCTTCTACACTCGCTCGCATATGGTACCATACCCGCCGAAAGACGAAAAGTGCGCCGCCGAAAAAGGAGAATGTGTCCAGGTTAGCCGACGTGACGACAATGCAACGCGACCCTACCGTGCAACAGACAGGGTAGCGCTGTGGTATGCTAACAGTATATAATACGTCATAATTCATGCCGGACTGTCAGCCGCGCGCGACAGGTCAAGGTATGTGTGGCGCAACCCCACCCGTGATCAGGAGGTGCCTCGCCGGTTTGATTCGCATTATCCGCAAACCATGCGAATAGTTTATTGAATTACAGGGGTTACGCGGTGCGGACGTTTCCGCCCGTGTACCAGACCCGGAATCCTTATTCGCCTGCGGCAGCATGGTACGTTTTTATCTTGTTGCACAACCATGTTGCACACCGTGCAACATGGTTGTGCAACAAGATGGGATCTTCCGCCCTGCCGGAGGCGAATCGGGCCGGTTGCCCAGACAGACACCCGGTTTGGAACCGACCGCGTAACGCGCGTGAATTACACACATTAGGCGGTGTACATGCAAGATGGTGATCACATCTGAACACCTGGAAAGTAGCAGCGACGGAATGGATAAGTCAATGATCGATATGCTCTGGGTTGCCGTCAGCGCCAGTCTGGTGTTTCTGATGCAGGCCGGGTTTTTATGCCTGGAAACCGGCCTGACACGCAGTAAAAACAATATAAATGTTGCCATCAAAAATTTAACCGACCTGGGGATCTCGCTGGGGCTGTTCTGGGCTTTTGGTTTTGCGCTGATGTTTGGCGCATCGAAGAGCGGCTGGATCGGAACCACGAACTTTCTGCCGGCGATTGGTCCGGAAGACACCTGGACTGCGATCTGCTTTTTATTTATGGCGATGTTCTGTAGCACTGCGGTTACGATCCTCTCCGGCGCGGTCGCCGAGCGGATGCGCTTTAGCAGCTATATTATCGTTGCCGCCCTGGTTTCCGGGCTAATCTTCCCGATCTTTGGGCACTGGGCCTGGAACGGCATCAAGGAAGGCCCGGCAACCGGCTGGCTGGGCCTGCTGGGGTTTGTTGATTTTGCCGGCTCAACGGTAGTGCATAGCGTTGGCGGCTGGGTCGCGCTGGCGGCGGTGCTGGTGATTGGCCCCCGTACCGGTCGGTTCTCACCCGATGGCTCGCCGCGCACGATCCCGGCGGCAAACCTCTCGCTGGCAACGCTGGGGGTGCTGCTCTTGTGGCTCGGCTGGTTTGGCTTTAATGGCGGCAGCACGCTGGAGCTGAATGATCAGATCGGCTTTATTCTGGTGAATACCACGCTGGCGGGCGCGGCAGGGATGCTGGTGACCCTGGCGGTTGGCTGGGTGCAGCAGCAGCGTGCCGATGTGCTCCTGGTGCTCAACGGCGCGTTGGCGGGATTGGTAGCGATTACCGCCAACTGCCATGTGGTGACAACCCTGTCGGCGCTGATTATTGGTGCCATCGGTGGGATTGCCATGCTGACAACACAGTATGCGCTTGAACGCCTGCAGATCGACGACGCAGTGGGCGCGATTCCGGTGCATCTGGGAGCGGGCATCTGGGGCACGCTGGCCGTCGCTCTGTTTGGCATACCGGCGCGGCTGGGCACCGGGCTGGATTTTGCAACCCAACTGCAGGTGCAGATCCTGGGCATTCTGGTCTGTTTTCTCTGGACCTTCGGTGTGACCTACCTGCTGTTGCGGGGCATCAACCGTATCTTTCCGCTGCGGGTAACGCCGAACGAGGAGCATGTCGGGCTGAACGTCTCGGAGCATGGCGCAACCACAGATCTGCTGGATCTCTTGCAGGTGATGGACCGGCAATCCGCCACGGAAGATCTCAGCCTGCGAGTGCCGGTAGAGCCATTTACCGAGGTGGGGCAGATTGCCGAGCGTTACAACCAGGTGATGGATGCGCTGGAACGGGCGGTGACGCGCAGCCGCGCCATCATCAATACGGCGATGGACGGCATTATTACCTTCTCAAAAGACATGTTGACGATTACCTCGCTCAACCCGGCCGCCGAGATGATCTTTGGCTACCGGGAGGAGCAGATCATCGGGAAGTCAATGACGCTGCTCTTTGAGATGCCGGAAGAGGATACCGCGCAGGTCCATCGCCGGCAGATTGACCGGCGGTTGGCCGAAATCGTCGCCGCACGCGCGCCATGCGAGTTGACCGGACGGCGGCTGGATGGCTCCACGTTTCCGATGGAGGTCGTCATTACCGAGGCGCGTTCCGGGCAGGAGCAGTTCTTTACCGCCACATTTCGGGATATTACCGAGCGCAAACAGGCAAACCAGGCACTAAGGCAGGCCGAGGAGAAGTATCGCAGCATCTTTGAGAATGCGGTCGAAGGCATCTTCCAGACCACACGCGCGGGCTGCTACATCAGCGCTAACCCCGCCCTCGCGCGGATCTATGGCTATGACTCGCCGGCGGAGATGGTCGCCGCGCTGACCGAGGTACAGCAACTCTATGTCTCGCCGAATCGCCGGGCCGAGTTTGTCGAGTTGATTGAAACGCAGGGCGCGGTGACGCGCTTCGAGTCGCAGACCTATCGCAAAGACGGCTCGATCATCTGGATTTCGGAGAATGCCCGCGCGGTGTACGACATCGACGGCAGCCTGCTCTACTACGAGGGCTCCGTCGAAGATATTACCCAGCGGAAGCGTACCGAGGCCGAACTGCGCCGGCAGAATGCCTACCTCGCTACGCTCAATCAGACGACGCCGGCAATGATGAACCGGCTGGAGTTGTCCGAGTTGATCAAGACGATTATCATCCGCGCCGGGGAGATCCTGGGGACAGAGCATGGCTACCTCTACCTGCATCAACCGGACGAGCCGACGATTGAGGTCAAGTTTGCGGTCGGAGTGTTTAGCCGCTACCTGGGACATCGGCTCTATCCGGGGGAAGGACTGGCGGGGAAGGTCTGGCAGCAGGGGGAGCCGCTGGTTGTACAGGAGTATGAACACTGGGAAGGCCGCTCGTTTGCCTTTAGCCCCACGCCATTCCGCGCCCTGGTCGGCGTTCCGCTCAAGTCGGGGAGCAATGTGATCGGGGTGCTGGGAATGGCCCACCCGGACTCTGACCGGCGCTTCTCCGAGGAAGAGATTGATCTGCTTTGTCGTTTTGCCGAACTGGCCTCAATTGCGCTGGACAATGCCCAGTTGTACACGGCTGCCCAGCAAGAACTGACCGAGCGCAAGCGGGCCGAGACGGAACTCCAGCAGGCGAAGGAGATCGCCGAGGCGGCCAGTCGGGCCAAGAGTGTCTTCCTGGCTAATATGAGCCACGAGTTACGCACGCCACTGAACGCGATTATCGGCTACAGCGAAATGCTGCAAGAAGAGGCGCAAGATCTGGGCTATGATGAGTTTGACCCGGACCTGGAGAAGATTCGCACGGCCGGGCATCATCTCCTGGCATTGATCAACAACATTCTTGATCTCTCCAAGATCGAGGCGGGACGGATGGATCTCTACCTGGAAGCGTTTGAGATCGTTGATCTGATTGATGAAGGGATTACTAATGTTCAGCC
>CAKZQX010000903.1 GCA_937141995.1 uncultured Chloroflexaceae bacterium
CACCATGGATCACCACCGCCAGCACGTAGGTATAGAGGTCACCCTCCGCCAGCACCTGCGCGATCTTCTTTTGCCGGCGATCCACCCCCATCCGCTGATATTTGCGCTTGAGATCATCTTCATCCGGTCGGGACACTGCGTAGAGGAGCGCAAATGTTGCCACACCGGGGCGCATCGGGCGTTTGAACGCAAGGGGTTGCAAGTCTGGCCTGGCAAGATCGCTAGCAACCGACTGAAACTCGTTCGCCGTCTGATCAGCAGCTTCCTGGTCCGCCTCAAAAACCTGGTCGCGTAACATATCCAGATGCTCATCGTACTTCGTGTACTTCTCATTCCATTCAGCCTTGTTGAGGAGTGCGTGTACCGTCGGATAGCGCGCGGGGGCCGGACTGAGGAACGTATCCACGGCTTTGCGCATCGTCTCAAACTGGACAGCAAACTCCCGCAACTCTTGCAGTTCGGATTGCAGGGCAAGCAGTTCTTCTTCATTCAGCGTTTTCAGGCGAACACGGGGCTCAGGCACATCAAGTGAACGCTGAAACGCGCGACTTACCCGTGTTTTACGCTGAAACCCCGTCTGTCGCCGCCAGGGATGACGCGCCTGTCGTGCCTGGCGCAGGCGTTCGGGCATATCTGTATATTTGGGGAGGTTCAGCAGCACCTCAATATGATCCAGCGTTGTCTGTACCACTTCTTCAGGAATTAAGCGCTCACGCAGCCAGCGTACTTCGCGTTTACCGACCTGTTCCAGGGTCTTCCCACGATACCATCCAAATGGCACAATCGTTTGGGCGGCTGCTTCATACGGTTGGCGTCGTTCCGCCCACCGCCGATGCACCTCAGCGATATCAAATACCTCGGGCAGTGCTGGTGCATGGATGCGCTGTGCATCGGGCTGTACGGGGGTGTCAGCCGCATCCACAACCTGCTCGGCGTCTTCCCTGTGACCTCGTGCTGCATCAGTCGTCAATTCCGTGTCACCTGAGCTATCATCCGCATCTTCATCAGTAGCAGTCACCCGACTAAACCAGGCAAGCAATGTACGCGCAACCGCACGATACAGCCCTGTGCGGAGATGCGCTGTCACGGGATACGCAGCAGCTTTGATGGGCATCACCGTTGGTGGTACCCATTTCCGAATGTCTGACTTGTTTGCGGATATTTCTGTACTGGCTGACCCGTCCGGTTGGGCCTGCAAACGTTTCAATTGCTTCGCCGTGAAGCAAAACTCCAGAATATCGCCAAGAATTCTGGTCCTATTCCCTTTCGCTCCCTGAGCTTTGCGCGAATAGGCTTCCTGGATAAATGCAAACGCCTTATCGGAACGTACGTCACCAGGCGTTTCGCGCACCTCTTCAAGGATATGCGCGGTCATATTCGTCATCTGGACCTGGGCCCAGATCAAGGCCCGCGACTTGCGGCGTCCCGGTTTGTGCAACTTCAAGATAATCGTGCGCGTAATTTTCTTCCTGCGATACGTACGAGCAGCAGTAATTGCTTTACGCAACGCTTGCTCGTCAGGCGGACTCCAGGGTTTGTCCGTATCACCCTGCTGTTGACGATCATGGTCGTTTGTCACTGGTTCTACTCCCAACTCTGCGGGTATGCGCTACCCGCGATCTCCACCTGGAAACCTCTCGCCGCAACGCAACGCATGCCCGCTACCCCAGCACTGATAGACATGTCCATTGCGTCATCCCCAATGGTTTCGGACGATACGGCCGTTCTTTGCATGATAAACGTCCACCGTTTATCGTGCCACTGCGGAGAGGTACTCGCAGCATGCAAATCAATGGGTACAGAGCGCAGACGCTACCTCAGGTCGCAACGACCATTCAAGGTACAACCTGAGCATTGCGGATGCCTGGCAGTAATACGGGGAGTGCGTGGTAGAATGGACCGGCAGGATCCACCGTCGCAGGTCAGTCGCTCATCGGTATGACTGGGGAGCCGTGACGATGAGTGCTGATGCGTCGGCACCACCATGTAACCATTAGAAGTATTTTAGCGTACTTATGTTCGTCTGTCAATACGGCTCCCATCCTGGGAGTTCGTGCCACACCTCTTCGGTGCCAAACTACGTCATCTTCGCCGGCACACTGGCCTGACACAGGCAGATCTGGCGGAGAAACTGGCGCTTGCCCGCCAGGGCCACGTGAGCAATCTGGAAATGGGCCGCCGGGAGCCCTCAGTTGACCTGGTGATCCAGGTTGCCGAGTTGTTTGGGGTACCAACCGATGTCTTACTCCGTGATACGATTCCGGTAGATACGCTTGTTCCTGGTGCGGGAATGACGTGTACCCTATCGTTGCCCAGAGTCCACGAGTTTGGCGAGAACCTGCGTTCCCTCCGGAAACAGGCCGGGATGACCCAGGCAGACCTGGCGGTCCGCCTGGGTCTGACCACCCATGTCCATATCAGTGTCCTCGAACGTGGACGCAAGGCTCCTTCGCTGGAACTGTTGCTGCATAGTGCCGACCTGTTCGGGGTGACGACCGATGATCTACTGCGGAGTCCCGCCCGGCCAGACGCAGAGAAGCGATAAGACATCTGTGCTATAATTTGATGCACGGTATACGCACTTATCGCATCAGTAACAAGTTAAGGTACTCCATGATTTGTCACGTCCGCCAGAAATGCATCCTTCGGCGACCGGCGTTGCCGCTTCAGGATGCCCAGACTCTTCGCGTGGGCGGCCAGATAGGCCACCACATCATCCGCCTCGCCCCGCTGCCGCGCCTGCGTGAAGTGGTACAGCCCCCGATACACCATCTCGACCGACAACGCCGCGACCGGCTGGCGCAGTTCCTCCGCCACCGCATCCGTCAGGTCGATCAGTACCGCGTACACGATCCAGGTCGCCCAGAGCTGCATCTGCATGGCGTTGATCGACCCCGCCCAGAAATAGGCCAGCCCCAGCAGCCGCTTGACCACGTGCAGCGCTTCTTCGATTCGCCAGCGCTGCCAGTACAACGCCACCACATACGCCGCAGGCAACCGGGTCGGGTCGGTTTCGTTGGTCAGATAGCGGTACCATTTCCCGTGATACAGCACGGCTATCACCCGCATTGGGTGGGTACAGGCTCCGCTGCCGCTGCCCAGGCGCACGACTTCATCATGCAGCGTGGCGCTGCGCTGGAGCACCTGCACGACCTCGCTGTGCGCATTGCGTTTCAGCCGGGTGATGAACGTCACGCGTGCGGTCGTCACTTGGTCAAAGATGGCATAGTTGGTGAAGCCCAGGTCGATCAACAGCAGCGTCCCGGCTTCCAGCCAGTCAATGGCGCGCTCCCAGAAGCGCTGATCGTGCGCCTGACGATCCTCCTCGTACCACAGGGTGCGCGGCAACTGGCTGCACACATCCAGCAGCGCGGCGATGCGGCCCGCCAACACGGGGCCGCTCCCCTCGCGCACCAGGCCGCATGTGCGCAGCAGTTGGTCGAGGGTCGCGCCATCCAACGCAAGCACGGCGGAATAGTGCTGCTGCGCCCAGGCGAGTTCTGGCGGCAGGGGACGATCGCGCTCGTGCCAACGCTGCTGCATCCGGGGCAGGATGTCGTGCAATACCGCGTGGATCAGCTCTGCGGGCAGGGCGTTGCGGCGCTGTTCGACCGCCTGCTGCGAGACGG
Organism: uncultured Chloroflexaceae bacterium; assembly: GCA_937141995.1. Lineage (GTDB taxonomy): Bacteria > Chloroflexota > Chloroflexia > Chloroflexales > Chloroflexaceae > CAKZQX01. Next base: position 3,630 of record CAKZQX010000903.1, read on the forward strand.
AAAGCGGCGTACACCAGAGCATGCCTTCGCGCTGCAACACGCGCACGGCTTCACAGACGGAGCCAATCTGCCGCCAGATCAGGCTGACGACGAAGGCCATCATGATGGGCAGGGGCAGCAGGCGTTCCCGCA
>CAKZQX010000904.1 GCA_937141995.1 uncultured Chloroflexaceae bacterium
GCACAGGTTCTGCTATTTGAAAAGTATTGCCCCATGACCAACCCGTTTCAGACAGTCTCTTAAACCCACCGGCAACATAGTAGTTGCCGGGAACAATGCCAAAATTTTTGAATGGTCGATCATACTTCACGAAGTGGGTTAGCTCATTCTCCAGGAGCAGCCAGGGCCGGCTAAACTGGTTGGAGCCGAGGAACCAGCGGTCAAACAGATGGCGCGACAGGACGGTCAGGACATTGCGCTCCGCGTAATACTCGTCCATAATCAGATAGCGCCCGCCTCGTTTCAGGAGCGATAGTGTATGCCGAAAGATTGGTTCGGGATTATCCATAGCCGAGAAACCGTGCGAGCAAACCACCATGTCCAGTTCCGACTGCTGTTTTGTGGTAATTTCCAGCAACTTTGCCCCGGTCAGGTCAAACGCCGACATGGCCACCAAGCGCACATTCGACAACCCCTTTGCCGCAAGCGCCGCCTCAGCCCGGGCGATCATCTGGGGCGAGATATCCAGGACGCTGATCTCAGCATCAGGGCGGCTTTCGGCCAGCCAGATCGTGGTGATACCCGTTAAACCGTGGTCAACGCTTCTAGCTGTTCGACAACCGGTTGCACCGTCGGCAAGATCGGCTCGATCTCCGCCGCATGCCGCCGCCACTTATCCGGCACCGGCGGCGAGATCACCATCTGCGACAGCGGCAATCCCCCGGTGATCGCCTGCTCAACCGCTGCATCTCCCTGCAGCCCGGCAAACCGGCAGATCTGGCGGAGGGTTTCCGCCGGTTGCTCGACGAACGCCTGGTAGGTGACAAAGAACCAGTCCTCCGGGGGAAGCGCCTGCAGATCGGACTGGATCTGCGTGTTGGCCACGCACCACTGCCGGGCGGCAATCTCGACCAGGGGCCGGTCCGCCAGCGTTTCCCAATCGGGGATGAGCAAAAAACTCCACTCCTTGTAGGGCCAACCCGGCATATCGCGGTAGGCCACAAACCGGCGCGAACGCCAGCCCTCCAGCAGGCTGCTGATGTTCCGGCGCGGTTCCCGGTATAAAAAGATGAAGCGCGCATCCGGGAAGAGTGCTTTCAGGAAAGGAATGCGCAGGGCATTTTTGGGCGTCTTCTCCAGAAAGCGCACGGTCTGCGGGCGTTGCTCCGCCGGGAGCGTTGCATAGAGACAACCGGCGCGATCCTGCAAGCGCCGACCAAACCAGTGCCGCACCGCCTCCGCCACCGCCGGGGAGAGCTCGGCCGCAGTCAACCGGTTGGAGGCATACGCATGGGCCGCCGGGTGCAGTGCGGGAATATCCAGTTCGATATCGTGGCTCTCCCGGCCAATGGTCCAGATCTCGGGCAACTGCGCTAATGTTTCAAACAGGAGCGTACTGCCGGCACGCGGCGCGGAGACAATAAACAGCGGCCGGTCACATTGCGGAAGCGGAACATGGGCTGATTGAACCTGACCCGCCTGCCGTTGCCGGCGCATCTGGGCCAGCAGTTGCCGGTTGAAGCGGCGGGGTGGGAGTGGACTGCTGCGCACCATCGCCTCGATAGTGGTGAGAGCGGACTGACCCGGCCCATCCGGTGCCAGCCAGGGGCGCACTATCGGGGCAACCACCTCGTCAAAATAGAGCAGGGCATCACGGTAGGCCAGCTCACCCGCCAACTGCCGGCCGAAGCGCGCAAAATTGACTTGCCAGCGCCCGGTAAAGGTTCCCAGGACATGCTCCAGCTCAAGCACCGCTTCCGGTGGGAGGGCCTGCCGGTCCACGGCCTCCAGCATGCGCTGAACCAGGTGGTTGATTTCCGTGGGCGGAGGATAGTGCTCTATCACAGGTTGACTCCGGCGGCAACGCCCGCAAAGGTGTAGCCGAACAACTCGATATCGGCGGCGCAATAGTCTTCGACCAGCCTGCGGGTGCGCGCGTTGTAGTAGGAGCGATAATCCCGATGCTGACTGCTGTTGAGATGAGGCAGAGATGCCGCAATGTTTAACCGCCGGCACACCTGGGCCAAGTCAGCCGCCAGATGCTCAAAACGTCCCACAAAATCAACGATGATATCCCCATCCGCATCAGTGATCATCTCGCTCTGGAGTTTTGTCGCACCGCGCGGGTAGGGGTTGCGGGTGGCGATCACCCACTCCAGATATTCTTCAAAGCCGGACATGGCGCGTACTTCTGCGTAGCGCGGATTGTCGGTTTCTTTGAGGAGAAAATGATACATCGAGACCTGCCAGTCCCAGGGATTACGCACAAAGGCGAAGGTATAACATGTGTGGAATGTTTCGCCCAGTTCCTTGCGGGCTTCCTGCGCGGTCACATGGGTCAGCGCCGAGTCCCACATAGTGTAGAGCGGATTGGCCCGGCCATTGATCTGGCGGGGTGGCCGTTTGATTTTGAACTTCTCCGGCTCCTGCGTGTACTCTTTGAGCGCTTCCCGGATGCTAATCCCGGCCACTTTTGCGACATGAAAAAAGATAAACTGATGGGTATATGAAATAACCATGGTTGCCCTCGTGTCTGCTACTTCCGGGTGGTGGCCCGGCCATGACAATGCTTCACCTTACGCCCACTCCCGCAGGGGCAGGGCTCATTGCGGCCGAGGCGGG
>CAKZQX010000905.1 GCA_937141995.1 uncultured Chloroflexaceae bacterium
GTCATAAAACAAGTATACTACAATCAGAACGCCTGTGCAAGCGTGTGCTGAAGCGGGGTAAACCAGGGGCGTTCCTCCCACCGCTCGAGGCGGGTGGGTTTCCCGCCCGAAAGGGTAAACATCTATGAGCCCCGCCTGCTTGGCCTGACGCTGCTCGTAGGCACTGTGTGACAGCCCCCTGTGTGACCTGGTGGTCTAACCACATGGATTGGACGCGTAGCGCCAGCTTCACGCAGGCGCCGGTAGGTCAGCAGCGCCGCCAGGGCAACCTGCCCCTCGTGGGTACGTTGCGCTCGATGCCGGTGTAGGGAGCAGGGGTGTGGTGCAGCGCCAGGCGAGCGGTCAGGCCCAGACCGGGCGCAACCGCGACCACGTCATCGCGGGAGTGGATGTCACGCGCCGTGAGCATCTGGCGCGTGAGTTCGCGCCCACCGGGACGCAGTCCCCGCTTGCCCATCCGCGCCAGCAGCCAGTGACCCGGCATCGTGGTGCGATCACGTTGCGCACCGGGCAGGGTGTCAGCAGAGGTTGGTGTGTGAGGCAGTGGCATGGTTCCTGTCATGCTTTCTGTTGCTCAGAGCATAGCATATGCTTCGTGCGCTGTCTTTGCGCTGGCACAAAGAAGGCGCGTATAGACAAGCAAAAAAGCGGACATACGACGTCTATGTATCATTCAATACGACGAATACGCCCTGCGCGGTCACGCACGAACGTTCCACGGCCTGACGCAGGCTGGTGCGTCGGCGCAACCAGCCGGGAGCTGCTCGTCTGGGTGAGCGTGGCGAGCGGGGCAATCAGCGGTCTTCCGGGTTACACCTGCTGCCGTCGCTGCACCCCGGTGGGTTGCATCCATTACGGGTATCCTGAACGGGAGCGCATGCGTGACCGACCACGAGTGCTCCCGGCAGCAGCGGTCGCTGCGCGGAACCTTGATACGGTGTCGGTTATCGGGGGGGCGTTCCATTGCTGATCCTGTTGGCGAAACTCCCGCCCCACCTCACGCCGCCAGGACCGGCTGTGGTTGCAAGGCGGCAAACCGGGAGGTGCGAGTCTGGGCGTGTGGTTGCTCCCGTTGCCATGCATCAAAGCGCACCAGGTTGATGGCGGTCGCCGTCAGCACATGCTGGAGATGGGGTGTGGCCTCCCCGACAGAGCGACGGCACCGCCATCATCAGTGGCAGCATCGCCGTCATCGCCGGGATGATCGTGCGCTCCCTGTTCATTCCACAGCGCCCGCCACAGAGTATCTCCGTGCATGCAGCGCCAGCCGAGCGCAGCGGCGGCGGGGGTGACTGCCTGCCGCGCATCCTGGTCGGGGCTGTCCTGCTGCTGGTCCTGGCGGCGGCGGGCGCGTCGGTGGCCCGCGTACGGATCGTCCGGCGGTCCCTACGACTGGTGGGGGCAGTCGTGGCGCACGATGGGCGGAATGTGTCAATACTAAGGAAAAGGGGCGCACCTTCGCGTAGCGTGCGCCCCTGGGCGTGGTCTGGTTAGTCAGAGGCAGCGTACCAGGAGACGTTTCATCGTTCAGATCCGCTCCGTTCCGGACGTTCCGGCCAACGCTGCATCAGGCACGCCGGACGCACGCGCGCCCGGGTATCTTGACCGCTGGCCCGGCGGTATGCGCCAGACCAGCGGTTCGGGTAGGCCGGGTCTGGCGCCCGGGACGCGCCCAGATGATGCGCCATTGGCCTGACGGCCGGGGCGAGTCGTCCAGCGCATCGTCGCCCGGTGGGTTCCCCTCTGGCCGAACAATCTACCCGCTACTTCACAAGTAACGGCAGGAAGAGCCTGATCGGATTGTTGCTGCTGTTGACCGCAAAGACAAAGCTGGCATCGTTGGCATCGTACGACGGGACGGGATCGGGCAGGATCCAGTCATGCGGCACGCCATTGGCATCGACCGTCAGGTCAGAAGCGCCGGCACTGGCTAGACCCACCGCGAAGCTATAGGTGAAAGACTCGTTTGGATGGAGGATACCATCGCTCCCCAGGGCCGCAGCCGGGACCGAGATGGTCGCCCCGACGCCAGCCGGGCCACCATCGGCGTTGAGGAGCAGATTACCGGCCGCCAGATCGGCCACGGTAAAGGATACATCTTCCAGCGAGACTTCCGTGACATTGGTGAAGGTAGCTGCAACGCTATAGACGCCGGCCGGAGCATTGGCCTGGGGCGTTGGATCATAGCTGTCGGTTGAGCTTGCCAGCTTGAGCCGGTGGTTGACCGACGGATTCTGCAACACGCCATCGAAGTAGGTCGCCGGGTGCAACAGGCCGTCCCAGGCCCCAAAGTCGATAAAGGCAGAGGTTGAGCCGGCCGGAAGGTCGATCGTTTCGATGTAATCCTTAACCTCGCCGTCAGGCCAGATGAGTTTCATCTCTACGCGGATGACTTCCTCCTCCGGACCCGTGTGGTCGAAGTGCATGCGTTCGAGCACGGGATCCAGATCGAGCGAGACCTTCTCGCCCGCGCGGAGGGTTACACCCTTGATATCGAAGATAACGCTTGGATCGCCATCGTTGACAGGATCGTGGGAAATGAAGATTTCAGGTGCGGCGATGTCTTCGGTGGCGTTGAAGGAGATGTGGTCACCATCCGGGCTGATCATAAACTCAAACTGCTCTTGCGGGTCGAGATTGACATTGCGTACGCCAATGGCAAAGCCTGGTCCGGACATGGTCAATGAACCAGCGGTGGTGCTGCTGACCGTCTCTCCATGCACAATCACCTTGTAGAAGGTATCGTCAGTTTCGCTAAAGGGTACAATGATGCGCGGTGGCGCTTCCTTGCCCAACCCGCCTCTGGAGTGGATCACGGTCGTGCCGGGAATTTCATCGACAAAGGTCTGGGTGTCGGGATCATCACCCGTTTTCTGTCCTTCGTCATTGACAATGAGTATGGCGCCCTCGCCGGCAAACTGAGTGGTCAGCTCACCCATGACCATGTCTCCAGCGGCAAGCTGCATGCCGGCGCCGTTCACCGTTTCGCTACAGAAGGGGCATGCAACGTGCTCGCCCGGAGACAGCGTGCGAAAGCCATTGGGGACGATTGACAGATTTCCTGATGTAGCCCCGCCGGTGTAGACATCGGGTGGGTTACCAGGTATGGCTGCCGTTTCATAGCGCCAGGTGTTGGCTGCCATATCAACCGTAATATACTTTCGTTGATTGGGGAAGTTGTTGTCGTAGACCAGAATGCGCGACTCGTTGGCATTCACCGTTTCAATGCCATAGGCGGTAATGGCATGGCCGTCCTTAAAGCCCGGCACCTTGAAGATACCCAGCACGTAGGGGACTGGCTCTGCCTTATTGAAGTCTGCGGTCAGTTTATTGACGATTTCTACCGGACCTGCGATGATTTCCTCATCATAATATTCGTCAACGTATTGGAAGATCATCATGCCAGCGATGTAGTTTTCCAGCGTCTGGTCCGGGAAGGTCAGGTCAAAGGTTTGCGCTGCGCCGGACTGAATGTCGCCGGGGGTCGTCAGGCCTTTAAATGGAAGCCGATCGAAGATGTGGAGGCTGGTGGCGGCCATTCCGTCGCAATGGCCAATGGCCATGTCAGCGACTTGTGCTTTCCGCCACGTTTCGGCCGGACCAGTCAACACGCAGGTGTCCGCCGTTGTGCCTGCGTGACACGCATCGACGCCGAACAGGTTGAACATATCGTCTGCACCCAGATCGTCGCTGGTATTGCTGCTGTCACCACCGTAATTCTCAAATTGAAAGCCATCGACACTAACATCGAAGGCTCTGCCGCTGCTGTTCTTGTAAACTGCCACCAGCGTTCCTGGCGCTTCGACCGTGGTTCTCAGACCACCTGCAGCGTATGTGAGCCCGCCAGGCTGCCCCCCAATCGTGTATGTGTAGATTTGATTGTCGTCGCTGTCAATATAGGTGCCGAGGGCAACGCCGCTGTCCACATTAACCACCCAGGTGAGCTTCTGACTAGCACCGGCTGCCAGATCGAAAAGGTCAAACTCAACACCATTGTCGCCGGGAATGAAATTGCCGCCACTGATGTAGGTGGTACTGGTGGGGAGCGCGCTGAAGACGCCAATGTCGGTGATGGGTTGACTGGTCAGATTTTTGACCGTCAGCACATAGGTGATGTCGCTGCCGGGGTTTACATACGCTGGACCCCTTACCGTGATGGACATTTCGTCGCTTTGTGCAAAGGTACTGGATGTCGTTTCCGGCAGGAAGCTGCCGTTGACTGCCAGCATCCCGGTCAGTGCCAGGACGATGCAGGTGTACCACATGGGTGATGTACGGAACATACTTTTCCTTCCTAGAGTGAAGTTACTGATACTGCTGGCGATAGGTCTTCGTGTCGGACATCCAACTATTCATCAACCCGGTGAATGAGCCGCTCAGACATTGGCGTACAGGCCGCACCTCCTTTCTTGAGCATCGGCAATGCCGGCGGCAGACCGCAGTGCTCTGCGCGTCGTATCAGGCACGCATCCACTTCCACCGGCAGCCCGTGAACCGTTTCACCGGGCAGGGCGAAGCCGCCGCGGGTGCCGATGCACGACCGGGCCGAGCCATCCTGCTGGCGGATGGGGCAGTCACTGCTCATCGATTGCTGCGTGGTGGGTATACTACGCCAGTATACGGAGTTCGCCGGGGTAGCGCATCACCCGAAAAGTACTATTTTTGTGGGGAAGTGAAGGAACGATGGGAGACAGAGGGAAATACCAGGGACGATTGCGGCGTTCTCCACTCCCAGATGGTTGGGGCGCAGCATGCTGCGCCCATAAGAGTTGTAGGCGTCGGTGCATGCTCTGCACCCTGCCGGGCTGATACGGAGAAAGATCGGGTCACGGGTTGGTTTGCAAATGCGTATTTATCACGGATCATGCGCGGTGCTGCTAGTACACAATGGCCTAAGTCTATCCGTAGTATAATGGACCCACGTCCGCAGACGGCTGCGGTGCCTGAACTGTTGAGAGGGAACGATGCGTGGTCCACAACCGACACCCATTGTCTTAACCGACTCGGAACGCCACGAGCTCACCCAGTTGGTGCGTCGTCACACGACACCCCAGCAACTCGCCCTCCGAGCGCGAATTGTCCTGGCGGCGGCTGACGGAGCCAATAATAGCGCTATTGCCCGCCAGGAAGGGGTAAATGTCGATACCGTGCGGCTCTGGCGCCAGCGCTGGCTGGGGCTCCAGCCCGTGAGTCTCGCCGACCTCCCCGTCGTGGATCGGCTGACGGATGCGCCCTGGTCGGGCAAACCCGTGCGCATCAGCGCCGACCAGGTCTGTCGGATCGTGGAACTGGCCTGTGCCGCCCCGGAGCGGGAAGGTCGCCCCATCAGCCAGTGGACCGCCCGCGAGATTGCCGATGAAGTGATGGCCCAGGCGATCGTGGACCGCATTTCCGGTCGCCATGCGGCCCGACTGCTCAAAAGGGGGATCTCAAACCACACCAGTGGCGCTACTGGTTGACGCCAGCGGATGATCCCGCGTTCGAGACTAAGGTGGCGGATGTGTGTACGGTCTATCGGGACGCTCCGGCCCGGGCGGAGCAGGGCGAACGCACCATGAGTACCGACGAACTGACAGGTGTGCAGGCCCTGGAGCGGAAACACCCGACCTTGCCCCTGGCACCCGGGCAGGTGGAGTGTCGCGAGTACGAGTACATCCGCCATGGCACCTGTGCGTTCAGCGTGAGTCGCGATGTCGTGACGGGGCACATCGTGGCCCCGTATGCGGCCGCCACGCGCACGGAAGCGGACGTTTTGGCCCATGTGCAGGCCGTCGTCGCGACCGACCCGACGGTGACCCGCTGGCACTTCGTGGTAGACAACCTGGACACCCATCGCTCGGAGAGTCTGGTGCGCTGGGTCGCGGCCGCATCGGATCAGGACCGTGATCTGGGGGTGAAGGGCACGACGGGCATCCTGCATAATCGGCAGAGCCGGGCGGCATGTTTGTGCGATCCCACGCATCGTATCGTCTTTCACGACACACCGAAGCATTGTTCGTGGCTCAATCACATTGAAATCTGGTTCAGCATCCTGGTTCGCAAGCTCCTGCAACGGGGCTCCTTCACTTCGGTGGACGATCGCAAAGCCAAGGTGCTGGCCTTCATTGACTACTATAATCGCACGATGGCAAAACCATTCACGTGGACCTACCAGGGCAAGCCGCTCGTCGCGTAACTCTGGAGGTATTTAAGCCCACGTGTACTAGTCGGATGGCAGCAGGCCGGCTTCCCTGGCTCTGGCGATGGCCTGACGGCGATTATGAACCCCTAGCTTGGCGTAAATATTGCTCACATGTTGCTTTACCGTGTTGGGCAAGATGACCATCTGCTCGGCCATCTCCTTCACCGTCAAGCGCTGGGCAATCAGTGCCAGCAACTCCAGCTCGCGCGGGGTGAGTGGGGTAATGCCAGCGACGTGCCGGTGCCGGGCTGCCTGAGCGCCGCCACCGGCGTGGTCCAGTTCGCGAGCAAAGGAGGCGAGGAGACGCTGCAGGTGAGGAGACGCGCTGCGCTGGCGCTCGAACTGCGCTAAAAGTTCGGCCATAGGCGCACCCAGATCCAGAAAGGTGCGCGTAAAACTGCCCGGCGCGCCCAACGTGAGCGCCCGCTCGAGCGCGTCACATGCATCCGGCAGGCGCCCTGACGCCTGCCGGATGAGCGCCTGGAGTGCCACCACCTGAATGATCTGGCGGGTATTGTGGGCCGCTTCCGCGTGCTGCAGGCAGGTCTCGGCCAGTGGGCGAGCCGTTGTCAGCGACTCCGGCGTACCCTCGGTCAACAGCGTCCGCAACACCGTCAGGGGCGGCGGCTCCAGCCAGATAGCAGTGCCTTGATTGGCCGCAGTATTGATCTCCTGAGCGCGGCGCAGAGCATCGGCCTGGTTGCCGTCCAGCAAAGCCAGGCGCGCTTCCAGTGCCTCCGAGAGCATCCGCAAGGGCGGACTGCGCAGTTCGCCGGCAAACTCGCGTGCGGCCTGGGCATACGCCAGCGCCTGTACCGCCTGGCCCTGCGCCTGGGCAATCAGCGCCAGCCCCACCAGGCTGTTATGCAGCGCACCGGGATTGACCCGGTAGCGCATGGCTTCGACTTGCTGCCAGTGCTGCGCGGCGGAGTCCCGGCCATCGGGCCGCGGACCTGTTCGCCGACCTGCGCGAGCGATTGGGTTGCGACCTGAACTGGCTTTTAGGAGGAGCCGAATCGATTGAGTCC
>CAKZQX010000906.1 GCA_937141995.1 uncultured Chloroflexaceae bacterium
TAGGGAATGACGCGTTGGGGTGGTGCCGGTGCCGGCACGGGTTGGAGCCGCAGGCGCAGCCCCGCCTCAGCGGGAGTCCGGTCGCCTTTTTGGGCATTGCAGGTTGTACAGGCCAGCACCAGATTGTTCCAGGCATCGGTGCCACCTCTACTGCGCGGCAGGAGGTGGTCAATTTCAATCGGCGCGTCCGTCGAGCCGCAGTAGGCACACTGCGCAATTGTTTCCCCATGCATATTCTGTGTGCCATAGGCATCAATAAGGAGCCGGCGTCGCTCGGCCGGGGTCAGTGAGTCATATGCGATCTCAGGCGTCCTCAGAGGTTCCAGCACCGCTACATGACCGATGGGCACGAGGGTGCGGAGCGTCGTGATAACCCGTTCAATCGCCTGTGCCCGCCAGCGGATCGTCGGGGAAATCTGCGCTACGCCGGTATGCCGCTGCCGTTGATGGTGCCGGCGCAGGTGACTACCCCATGTCGAGCGGGCCAGGCTGGGACGGCGCACTTTGAAGGGTTGCCCATGGCGACGCGGTGCGCGGTATCGCTGTCGCCGCCGTCGTCGCCGCCGATACATCGCCCGTCGCCGGATGCGCCAGGGCAGATTGGTGCGCAGGTCCACGATAATGCGTAGCAGGGGAACCACCCCCCGCTTCCCTTCGGCAATCAGAAAAAGCTCAGCCGTGTGCAGATGCACGGCGACACCCAGGACAACCGGGCCGAGCACCGGTTCGGGAACCACCTGCGTAAGCTGCAGGAGCGGAAAGGCATGATGCGGTTGGAACGTCGCTTTTCCCTGCTGCACTAAGATACGCGCATATGCTGGTGATGTGGGCATCAGCGGTGTTCCCTGCGCGTCCCATACAAAAACAAGGCCGGACATGCGAACTCCACTACTGGTCGCGAATGCTGTCCGGCCTCAGAAAGAGACCTGCTCTCCGGATACGGAGGTCAAGGGGCTATGAACCCATGCGGGTTGTGTTCCTGCATGCTGCACGCGCCCGGGGCGTGTATGCTACAATACAGGATAGTGCGCTGCATACCGTGAGAGGGATCCTTCCATCACTCTGCTGGGGAGCCGTGGTATGGAAGGATCCTCACGGGCCGGGGGGTATTCCCGACAGCCATATTCTACCGCACTCCTGTTCGCATGTCAAGGCTCCCGCGCGTGGGAGCTATGCCCAGGCTATTGAGCGAGAAGTTGCGCTATCTCCGTCAGCAATCCGGCATGACGCAGGGAGCGGTTGCCCAGCAGCTCTTGCTTGCTTCCTATACCCACATCACCAAGATCGAAGCCGGTCAGCGCGCCGCTTCGCTCACTCTCATCATCCGCATGGCGCACCTCTTTGGTGTTCCAACGGATTACCTGCTGCGCGATACGGTTCCCGTCACATGCGTGACAGTGGCATCCACGCCCCGTTTGCATGCCCAGGAACAGCCGCTGCCGCTGCACCATTTTGGCAGCACATTGCGGCACCTTCGGGTACAGTATGGGATGAGTCAGACTGATCTGGCGCGCCGGCTTGGCCTGGCACGCCAGGCCTATATCAGCAATCTGGAAGCCGGGCGCAAAGAACCCTCGCCGAACATTGTGGTGCAGGTTGCGGATATATTTGGTGTCACCACTGACTATCTGCTGCGTACACCACCAGATGCAGCGAACACTCCTATCGAAGCAACGGAACAACCAGATGCATAGAGACGAGCGTGCCTCAGAAAGAGGCGCTCTCCGCTGAGGGAGGTAGAGGTCGCGTCCAGGACATGATTATGAGCCGCACATGCCCGGCGCTGTGTGCCGCTGTTACCAGCGGGTTGCCTTCCCCTGGTTGGGGCGAGTACCCTTGCCGCCGAGCTTGGCCGGTTCGCGGCTGACGCCGACACCGCGCCTGGCTTACGTGAGCGTCATCACAATCGGAGGACGCCGAACCAGCGTCCGTGTCCGGGTGCTGTGGCGAAGTACTCCGTCGCAGCACAGAGACAGGTAGGATACGGCAAGGGTAGCACGGGTAAGCGATGCTGTCAAGAGGGGGTGCTGTCTTGCTGCTCAGCACGGTGTGTGTGGGTGCCGGCTACCCATAACCCTACCTGTCTCTCTGGTCACAGGGAAATCCTTCATCGTAGAATACCGGTTCTACACACGTCGGCTCAAGAAATCCATGTGGGCACATTTGTGGACTGGTTGGTGTATATACTGTAGAAAGGAGATGGAGGGCACGTATTAGAGCGGAATGATAGCACCTGTTTCCAAAAACGACTTGCACTGGTAATACAGCTGTCATGAGGATGTACTACAATCAAAGACAGTGAAGGTAACAAATTCTGCCACTATGGTTACTGTTGCAGTTAGATCCACACCACCTATATCGAAGTAGCACGAGAGCTAGAGGAATGAAATTTTCATAGTAGTATTCTTGATGTATACCAATCCACGAACGATGAAACCCTGGCTCGACAGATACGTATATCTTTTGAGCGAAGGACATCACGACCCGAAATGGAGCATCTCACCGTATGAAGACCAAACGTCGTAGCAAGCAATCTCGTTCAAGCAACTCGGCCAATCGTAGTCAGAACAACCCATCATCGGGACAGACTAGTTCCCGGCCAAAATCGAAGCAAAAGAAACACAAGAAGCATCGGCAACAACAGCAACGTATGCCGGGAGATGATACGATTGTTCGACGCGATGCGCAGAAATATCACGATCTCAACGCGTGTATGCAACGCAGTTTTGAACGGTCTATGCGCGAGGATCGTGCTCCTCGACATGCAACTGGTTCGTCCAGTACGCATACTTCTGATACTTCATCAAGGACCGGAGTTTTTTACGATGATGAAGCCTTCTGGGTAATATACCACGGAAAGGTCATCGCAACCGCAGGAAGTGCCGGCGAAGGCCGTGACATACTCAATACATATCGTGGTAACTACAAGCAGCGGTAATGTAAGATTTCGGTTTATTCGATGCCCTCCTGCTGCACCAGAATAGTCGTCTGCTGCGCAGACTATACCGAATCAGGTTTTAGAGGAGAACCTCACCCGAAAGCGAGTCAGAGCAAGTACAGATGAACACATCTGCTGACTTGCTGTAGAATTATACTGAGTTACATAACTCCCTACGGCAGTTTGGGCAGAGATTACGATGGTCATTGTACCAATATACTCAAGATACTATTCTCAGAACATCAATTGCTTACTCTGTACAAGAACAGGACACTCAACCCATGCAAAAGTCACTCAGTGAACTACGATCCCAGGTTGAACGTCTTACCGGGATTCTGGCAACAGCCCTGGAGCAGAAGGAACCGGAACAGCGTTACCGGGATTTCTTGAACGACCAGGTAACCTTTCTTCAAAACGAACTGCGGAATGCGGCAACCCCTGAAACCTATCGCGTAGCGGTAATCGGCTCCTTTAAAGTCGGTAAATCTTCATTCGTAAATGCTCTCTGTGATGTAACGCGTCTGGTTTCAGTCGCAACGAACCCAGAGACTGCTGCAGTAAGTACGCTGCGGTACAGCAACAAAGCTTATGCTCGAATTCGCATGATCAAACAAGCAACCTGGCAGGCAATGCGCGCTGATTATGAACGCGATCCCAGTCATCCTGCTACTATGCGTTTTGCCGCCTTGCAGAAGAAGGAAAAAACAGACGAATCCAAATCGGCAACTGGTGACGGCAAGGAAAAACAACTGGTTAATCTTGCCGAGCTAGAACACCAGTATCTTACTCTTGAAGGGAGTGTCTATGAAGTAACATGTGCTGACTGGACACATTCGAAAGCCCAACAGTCCTTTAGTAAGGAGATTGCCCGCTTTACCTCACAAAGTTCTCCAGCACATTTTTTTGTTGATCAGATTGAAATTTATGCACCAGTTCCTTTTCTCCGCGACGGGATTGAGTTAATAGATACTCCTGGTCTGAATGATCCCGATCGTTACCGCGTTCATTTAACCGAACAACTGGTAGAAGACGTTGATGCGGTCTTGTTCCTCACCCAGTCGGGCCGATCTTACTCACAGCAGGATAAGGACTTTATCATTTCTCAGCTTCGCAAAGGGAAGCTCAAGCATCTCATGATCATCGTAACCCGATGTGATGAAACCTATGCCAGTGCGGTGAAAGATGCTGAAGATGCCGGCGATGAACCACCTGCATTTGATGAACACCTGAAACGAGAAGAACAGCGCCTGCGTGACCAGATTAAGATGACCCTCGATGAACTTCTGAGTGATCCCCAACTGCGCGATGATCTCGGTGAATACTATCTGGAGAAACTCCTCGATATCAGAGTCAATTTTACTTCGGCTGACTACTATCGAAGTGGAAAAAAAGAGAATGATCAGACAAAGCTGATGCGCTCTGGGATCGAACAACTCCGTACTGATCTTACGGCAATGCTGGCTCAGAGCGAACGGATTGTCCGCTCGAAGAAAATCCTCACTGGTGCCACTGAACGAGTCGTGGAACGTACCAGACGAACGTTCAAAGCCCGACGTGAGTCAATTAGCCGGGAGTTCGATATTGAGCATGTACGCATTCAACTGACGCAGATAGATGAGGCACTCCACACGAAGCTGGCCGATTTTGAAACCTTTATTCAAGAACAGGTTCAGCTTTTTCGCAGGCAGAATCGCTCTGATGCAGAACTGGTTACGTCGCAAGTAAATGTCGCAGTGCTTCAAGCTAACGATATTGCCAGAGAATATGAAATGCAGGATATTGCTCGTCACTGGCGCACGCGACGCAACTATGGGTGGGGAGCATTGCATGACATCCAGAATAAGACTGCTAACCGGATCTTCCCGCAGGTTGAGCAGATCTTACGGCGCTCTACCACACGCTTTGAGCAATTGCTGGGGCGGACGCACAGCGACCTGGAGCGATTACAAGCAGCTCTGGCAGAAATCGAGCAAACCATCGGAGTAGATGTAGCAACCCCATCACTTCAGCTTACAGTAGCCTTTGATCAGGCCTATGCACGCAAGCGCGATGAGCTTGAAGCGCATGTGGCGGCACAGAAGGTAGGGATTGCACGCAGGTTAGACGCTTTTGTCTCCGATGAAGTTCAGGATGAGATTGATGCAGCCCAGGAACGGGTTGCCACCGAACTGGGGCGTGGGACAACCGAACGGCAGAACCGGCATGTGCGAACATTCTATGATGATCTCCGTCACAGGCTGGCAAAGGAACTGGAAACCTTTCTCCAGCAGTCGATTACGGCATTCACCACAACATTGGAAGAGACTGCGAACCTTATCTATCCCGATCTCAAACACGACTTGAGTCTCGTGATTGAAGACCGATACAAGGCCATTGAGTCAAGTCTCACTGAGCGCAACGAACATCAGAAAGAGGAACTGAGTGGATACGTACGGCATATGCTCAAAGATCTTGATTATTTTCAGCAAACCTATGAGGAAATGCGAGCAAGTGCATGAATGTAATGAATAGCGGTTGCAAATAGCACCTGTTTCCAAAAACGACTTGCACTGGTCATGCAGCCGTTACAAAAATGTGCTATATTCATAGGCAACGACGACAAAACCCACTCCCGCGTGGCAGCAGTTGAGTGGGTTTGTCTCAGAAAACCTGTTCTGTTGATAACTTCAGTGTACCATGAACGCAATTGCATGGCAAGTATGGTTTGACGGC
>CAKZQX010000907.1 GCA_937141995.1 uncultured Chloroflexaceae bacterium
CCCCTGCTATAACCTCGGTACAACATCAGCTTCAAGAGAAGAAGGGAGGCTCCTCATGAGCGAGTCGATTACGCTGGAACCCGTAGACGCAGCGGAAGTGACGATCCTGGTTGACAACGTCATGGATGCGCTGGTGCCCGGCTCACCCACTGTGCGCCGGGCACCGATGAACTGGGATACGTTCGAGGCGGAACCGCTGATTGCCGAGCATGGCTATTCCCTGTTGCTGACCGTCCGCAAGCATGGTCAGACCGAGTCGATTCTCTATGATACCGGGTTGGGCAAGCACACGCTGGTCCACAACATGGATGTCCTGGGGATCGATCCAGGTGAACTGCGGGCAATTGTGCTCTCGCATGGGCATACCGATCACCACGGTGGCCTGATGGGCCTGCTGGAGCGGTTGGGACCACGCCGGATGCCGCTGGTGCTCCACCCCGATGCCTGGCACGAGCGCAAAGTGGTCTTCCCCGCCGGGAATGAGTTGCACCTGCCCGCACCCAGCCGCGCCGATCTGGTGCGCGAAGGCGTAGAGTTGCTGGAGCGGCGCGATCCCTCGCTGCTGCTGGACGGCTCCGTTCTGGTGACGGGCCAGGTGGAGCGGACGACGGAGTGTGAGCGGGGACCGGCCGGCCATCTGGCCCCCACCGATGCCGGCTGGGAGCCCGATGTCTGGGTCTGGGATGATCAGGCGGCCCTGGTTAATGTCAACGACAAGGGGCTGCTGGTCTTGACCGGCTGTAGCCATGCGGGGATTGTCAATATCCTGCGCTATGCCCGCAAGGTGACCGGCATCGACAAGATCCATGGGGTGATCGGTGGGTTCCACCTGTCGGGCGGCTTCTTCGAGAAGATTATCCCACCGACGATTGACGAGTTGACTACGTTGCAGCCGGATGTGATTGTACCCGGCCACTGCACCGGCTGGAAGGCCATTCACGCAATTGCCCGCACTCTGCCCGACGCCTATGTGCAGACCTGTGTGGGTACGCGGTTGCTGTTTGCGTAAGGGAGCGTACCGTGAAGGAGGGGCGCAACCACGCTAACTGCTACATGCGTTGAACACCATAATCCGGATAGGAGGGAGACCGGCCAGGTTTTGCTCCGTATATCAATCCCTGTGTGTCCATCGTAGGCTTCGTGGTTAACTGGTCATGCCGTCGCCTACGATGGTCGCCCGTTTGCATCGTACTGCTACGTGTGGTACATTCTCCCGGATGCGAAATACGCATGATACAGGACGTACGACGGAATACAAATCCATGCCAATTGCACTTGTTGTTCACGGTGGCGCGTGGTCCCTCCCCGATGATCTGGTTACGCCGCACCTGGAAGGTTGCCGGGCGGCGCTGGCGGCCGGTTGGGCACTGTTGGAAGCGGGGGACACGGCGCTGGCTGCATGCGAGGCGGCGATTCGCGTGCTGGAAGATGATCCGATTTTTAATGCGGGAACCGGTTCGCTGCTCAATGCGGTTGGTGAAGTTGAACTGGATGCCGCGCTGATGGATGGCTATACACTGTCGTATGGCGCAGTGGCAAATATTCAGCGGGTGCGCAACCCGATTACGCTGGCGCGGCATGTGCTCCAGGGACCGGCGACACTGCTGGCGGGCGCGGGAGCCGAGCAGTTTGCCGCGGCCCGGGGGCTGCCGCTCTGCGAGAATGCCGAGTTGATTGTCGCGCATCGGCGCGACCGCTGGCAGCGCTGGCAGGCAAAACAGGCGGCGCAGCAATCCTCTGATGATACTTCTGAGTCGGCGGTTGGCAGTGACACGGTCGGCGCAGTCGCTCTTGATCAGAAAGGAGGGCTGGTGGCGGCCAGTTCTACCGGAGGCACGCCGTTCAAACTGCCGGGCCGGGTAGGTGATACCCCGATGGTCGGGTGTGGCATCTATGCCGATGCGCTGGCTGGTGCCTGTATCTGCACCGGCTGGGGCGAGGGCATTGCGCGGATGGCGCTGGCCCGGCGCGGTGTCGAACTACTTGAGCGGGGGATCTCGCCGGCGCGGGCGGCGAGTCAGGCGGTGGCGCTGCTGTCGCGGCGGGTGGCGGGGGGCAGCGGCGGCTGCGTGCTGCTGAATCGCCGGGGTCAGGTCGGCCTGGCCTGGAATTCGACACGGATGGCATATGCGTATCGGCT
>CAKZQX010000908.1 GCA_937141995.1 uncultured Chloroflexaceae bacterium
TCGTTGAGGATTACGGGATTGATATCTTTACCTTTGAGCAGGGCAAGATCAAGACCGTGCATGTTAACGAGAATGATTTTGGCCTGTTCCAGCAACTTCAAGCCTGATCGTCGGCGTTCATCCCTGATATTCGGTATCTGTATGATTTTTGATGTACACAAAGGAGTTATCTCATGGCAAACACACCAGTGGACAACAACGCGATTGCGGTACGCTTTTTCGAGTCCGCCTGGAATAAGGGTGAGTTTCACGAGGAACTGATTGCCCCGGATGCGATTGATCATTCGACCGTCGGCGGGCATGCCAAGGAAGAACGCGGCTCCGGCAGCTTTCGCCAGATTGTCACCATGTTTCGGGGGGCAATGCCTGATATTCATCTGTCGGTTGAGGATGAAATCTACACCGATGACAAGGTTGTGCATCGCTGGGTTATGACGGGCACCGATACCGGTGGGGTGATGGGCATGCCACCGAGTGGGAAAAACCTGCGCTTCACGGGTATGACTATCGTGCGGATCAAGGACGGCCGGATTGTTGAGCGCTGGGCCAATGTGGATGAGTTGGGTATTCTCCAGCAACTGGGGGTTGTGCCGCCACCGCCCGGAGCCGCGGAGCCGGTCGCATAACATTTGGCGTATGGCGTGCGGTAGCCATGCTACCGCACCTGCCGCGACAATCCGTCATAACCTGTAAGCATTAAGGAGGTCTATCTGATGACAACGGAAACGATCATTTCACGCGAAGCGGCTGTTACTGCGGTCAAACGCTGGTTTGACGATATATGGACGAAAAAGGACATGCAGGCGGTCGATGCGGTGCTGGCTCCCAACTTCGATTATGTCCTGACCTTTATCCAGACCAGTGATCGGGAAGCATTCAAGCGCATTCTGGAAACCAACCACGTTGCCTTTGAAAACCTGATCTACTGGCCGGAGGAGATCATCGTTGACGGCAATACTGCGGCGGCCCGCTGGCGCATGCATACCTCGAAGCATCGCGCGACCTGGAACAACGTCGAGGCGACCGGCAATGAGGCATCTATTCCGGGCATGACCTTCTTCTACTTTGCGAATGGTCAGATTGCCGGTGTCAAAATCCTGAGCGACTTTTACAGTTTGATGCAGCAACTTGATGTTATCACGTAACGACGTTCGTGTCGCACTACATTTTGGAGGTAATGATGGCTACACAACAGCCGTACGACTATGTTATTGTTGGCGCCGGTGCGTCGGGTAGTGTGCTGGCACATCGCCTTAGTGCCACTCCCGGGACGCGCGTTCTGCTCCTCGAAGCCGGTGGTCCGGATAATGATCCGCGTATCACCACGATCACGCGCTCGCTGGAAACTTATGGCAGTGAACTGGACTGGAAGTTTGCGACTGAAGAGCAACCGGGCCTGGCCGGACGACCACTGCCCTTCACGCAAGGCCGCGTGCTGGGGGGGAGCACCGCGATCAACCATATGATGTATGTCCGGGGCCATCGCCTCAACTATGACCAGTGGAACGCGCTGGGCAATGATGGCTGGAGTTACGCGGATGTGCTGCCCTACTTCAAACGCTCGGAAGATTACGAAGGCGGTGCCTCGGAGTATCACGGCGTGGGTGGCCCGCTCAGCGTGCGGGACTGTCCCGATGAGCCGTTGCGTTCGCCGGCATTTATGGCCGCCGCTGGTGAACTGGGCTATGACGGCCCAAACTGGGATTACAACGGAGCGCGCCAGGAAGATGGCGCGGGACTGCTCCAGTTCACGGTCAATAAAGATGGTAGCCGTGCCGGCGCTGCCACGGCCTTCCTGTCCCCCATTCTGGATCGTCCCAACCTGACGGTGATCACCCAGGCCGAAGTCACCCGGCTCCTGCTCGATGGTACGCGTGTGGTGGGGGTTGAGTATCTCCAGGATGGCGCAACGCAGCAGGTGCGCGCGGAGCGTGAGGTCATTGTCAGTGCCGGTGCCTTCCAGTCACCCAAGCTACTCATGCTTTCGGGCATTGGTCCCGCCGTGCAGTTGCGTGAGCACGCTATCCCGGTGGTCGTTGATCTCCCCGGTGTTGGGCAGAATCTGCGCGATCACCTGCAGGCGTTTGTGGTCTATCGCACCCGGGAGGATTTCCCGGCACCCGGGTTAGCGACCGGCAATGCGCTCTTCCTGCGGACGCGCCCCGGGATGGATGCGGCTGCTCCGGATATGCAGATTAACTTTACTCCGAGCATTCCGACCGCGTTTCGCCCGATCCTCGACTTTGGTGGTCCGGCATCGATCTTCCTGGCGATGATGGTGCAGCCCCACAGCATCGGTGAGGTGACGCTGCGCTCAGCCAATCCCCAGGATGCGCCGGTCATTCATCCAAATTACTTGCAACGGGATATCGATGTGCAGATTTTGATCAATGGGATCAAAACGATCCGCGATCTCGCCGGCACCCAGGCGCTCACGACAGCCGGTCTGAGTGAATTTGAACTGGCTCCTGGTCCGGACACCGAACTCGAACCCTACATCCGCACCCAGTCTACGACGCTCTGGCATCCGGTGGGTACCTGCAAGATGGGGCGCGATGCCCTGGCAGTGGTCGATCCGCAGCTTAAGGTATATGGTGTTGAGGGGTTGCGCGTTGTCGATGCCTCGATTATGCCCAACATCGTCAGCGGGAATACCCTGGCCGCCTGCTATATGATCGGCGAGAAAGCCGCCGACATGATTTTGAGTAGTTAATTCCTTAACCAGGGTCATAGAACCGGCGGTGGTCTTTGGTTGCGATACTGCCGCCGGTTCTAATACGGGTGTATGCAGTTGCAGGCAGGTGAAAACGATGGCAACAACGCCAACAAGTCGGTTTTTACAACATTTACCACAGTTTGTCACATTTTTCTTTGCGCTAACCCTGGTCAATGGGTTTCGGCTGCTGGCAGATACATTTGACTGGTCTACCCGACCGGTATTCGATATCAGCGATCCGTCGCAACTCCTGACCGCCGTTTCATTTAGTGTGACGCTGTTCTGGATTGTCACCGCCTGGATGGGGTATAGCCTGTTGATTGAGCGCTATCCCTACACCCTGGAGTTTGGTCGTTTCTTCTTTGATATCCTACGCTTCTCGATTATGTTTGCGCTGATTAACTTTTGCTTTCTGGTCAATACGGCTGAGAGTTACCATGTCTTTATTTTCACCCTGGCATTCTTCCATTTGATGATGGCAGGATGGTATGGTAAACAGCGCTCAGTTGTGACCAGTACTGAACAGCGCGCGGAACATTGGCGTGATGCCTGCCAGCATACGCTGCAATTTCTGTCCTATCTACTGCTGGGATTGATCTACTATCTGGGTGTTGCAGTCAGGCCGGAAGCGCTCTTTGCTGAAATGATACATTATGCAGTTGCGATAGTAACATCTGTTGTGATGATTATCTGGAATATCAAACGTTTATCCCTGTTTAAAGTGTATGCAATGAATGACATGGTTGAAACTGCCAGTGTTCATGATGATTTGTCTACGAGCATGCCGGTCGTGACCCGGGAATCCTAAGCTCGTTGCCGAACCTCAGTTCAGTCGGAATGATTGTGTGACCCGATTGGTCGGGATAAGTATGTTACATAGGAGGAGCCTACCATGAACAACGTACCGGACACCCCGCTGGGGCGCATGTACCGCGAGCATATCCAGCATATCCTCGACAAAAATATCGACGCGCTGCTGGACCAGTATACCGACGACGCGCTGCTCATCAGCAGCTTCCTGAAGGAGCCGCGCTACTACAAAGGGCGTGAGCAGTTGCGCGAGCATATGCAGGGTATCCTGGGCATTAACGGCCTGGAGACCGATATTGTCTTCTGGGCCGAGACCGATGATCCCCAGACGCTGATGATCACCGAGCAGATTACCATGCAGACCCCGGACGGGGCAGCCCGGATGCGTTTTGCCGATAGCTGGGTCTTGCGCGACGGCAAGATTGCCATTCACTTTGCCGGCATGGTCCAGCATCCCGACGGCTCCCTGGCCTGAGTGGGGGGATCCATCAACCACGAAGGACACGACGACCACGAAGGATCATGCAGAAGGGGATGGAATGCACGGTGGTTGTGCCGGCACATGGCCGGCGGGATCACCGACGACGCACGGATCAACGAGCGGGGCCGGTGCATGCTTCCCGGCCCCCGATTGTTCTAGGATGAGGTAGCAGTATGGCTTTAGCCGGGAAAAAAATCGGTATTCTGATCGAGAGTGACTTCTACGAGGAAGAGA
>CAKZQX010000909.1 GCA_937141995.1 uncultured Chloroflexaceae bacterium
CGGCTTCCGGGTTGCGCCGGGTGGTGTGCAGCAGCGCGCGGGCGTGACTGCCGACCTGACCTGCCTGGCAAAGGTGCTGGCGGGCGGGCTGCCGGGCGGTGCGGTAGCGGGGCGAGCGGATATCCTGCGCCATCTGGCCTTCGGTGATGCCGACTGGAATGCACAGCAGAAGATTCGCCACTATGGCACCTACAACGCCAATCCGCTCTCGGCGGCGGCGGGATGTGCCATGCTTGAACTGGTCGCAACCGGCGAGCCATGCGCCACCGCCACGCTGCGCTGTCAGCAGATTACCTCAGCGCTGAATAATGTGCTGGACGCGAAACAGGTGTACAACTGGACGGTGTATGGGGATGCCTCGGTCTTTCATATTCTGGTGCAGAGCAGTGTCCCCGTCGTGCCGGGCGATGTGCCCTACCAGGTACCCCAGGCGGAACTCAAGCGGGGCGGTGACCTGCGGGTGCTGCGTATGCTGCGCATGGCGCTGCTCAATGCCGGCGTGGATCTGATGCGCGGACGAAGCGGGTTTGTCTCAGCGGCGCATAGCGCGGCGGATGTGGCCGCAACAGTAGCGGCCTTTGAAGCGGCGCTCGATGCCCTGCGCGCCGAAGGAATAATCTGATCGCGCCGATTGGCGGGGATGCAGGTAACGAAACTGCTATGCTGCTCCTGCCGGTGTTCATAGCACGTTTAACCCTCAATAGTATAGTTACCGTAGTTAGAGAGTAATATCTATTGATTTTGCAGCGTAGTTGCTCCCATGTGCCGGCGGCACGGCAACTGCGCTGTTTGTGTGATTTGCACCTCAAATTCGATGCTCTACTCAGAAGAGGAGATATCTAAATCTATGCAGGAAAGCTCTCCCGCAACGACGCAAACGACTTCCGAGGCCGCGCATGGCTCGCCGGCACAGGCGCAACCGAGCCTGCCGATACTGATTGGCACGGCGGCACTGCTGGCCCTCGCGCTGGCGCTGACCGTTCCATTCCAATCCGACTGGTGGCAGGTGTTGATCCTGGGCATTGTCCAGGGGCTGACTGAGTTCTTGCCGATCTCATCCACGGCGCATCTGCTGATCACGGCTGATCTGCTCAACTTCCAGGGGAGTATTGGCGGTACGTTTGAGATCTTTATTCAGTTTGGGACGGTACTGGCTGTTGTTGGCTTCTACATCCGCGATCTGTTGTACCAGGCGCGCGCGGTGCTGGGGCGCGGTGTGACCGACGAGGCCGTCCGGGGCGCGCGCCGTTTCTGGTTGGGCATTTTGCTGGCCTTTATCCCCGCTGCCGTTGTTGGGTTGACTCTGCGCGACTGGATCAAGACGGTGCTGTTTGAGTCGCCCGCGATTATTGCCACTTCGTTGATTCTGGGCGGGATCATCTTTATTGTGATTGAGCGTGTACCCCGACGTACCCAGGTGGTCAGTAATCTGGAGAATGTATCGTTTCGGCAGGCGCTGGGAGTGGGTATCGCTCAGGTGTTTGCGCTGGTGCCGGGTACCTCACGCTCGGGCGCGTCGATTGTCGGAGGGCTGCTGGCCGGGTTGGACCGCCGCACTGCAACGGCTTTCTCCTTCTACCTGGCGATTCCTACCCTGGGCGCGGCAACGATGGTCGATCTGCTCTCGAACCTGGATCAGATTACCGGCGATGATATTGGCCGGCTACTGCTCGGCACAGTTGTGGCAATGATTGTCGGCTGGCTGAGCATTGGCTGGTTGCTGCGCTATGTTGCCAACCACAGTTTTGTGGCGTTTGGGATCTATCGCATTATTGCCGGGATTGTGATCCTGGCGCTGGTGTTTTTGGGGCAGTTGTAGGGAACCGGGAACCGGGGACAGAGGACAGGGGACAGGGAACAAGGTTGTCGGTCGGTGAAGCGAGACGGGTAGAGCAGCCTCTGCCCGTCTCGTTGTTTGTGGCTCAGAGACTGTCTGAAAAGGGTTGGTCATGGGGCTACGGCCTTGGAGCGGG
>CAKZQX010000910.1 GCA_937141995.1 uncultured Chloroflexaceae bacterium
ATTATTGTCGAAGAAGAGAATGGACATATCCGCGAGTACCCGCTGCGTAAGTTTATGCGCAGCAACCAGGATACCTGTATCAACCAGCGGCCCATCGTGGCGCGAGGTGATCGCGTCTATAAGGATTATACGATTGCCGACAGCAGCAGCACCGATGATGGCGAACTGGCCCTGGGGCAGAACATCCTGGTGGCCTACATGCCCTGGGAAGGCGGCAACTTTGAGGACGCCATCCTGGTCAGCGAGCGCCTGGTACGCGAGGATATTTTTACCAGTATCCATATCGAGAAGTATGAAGTCGAAGCCCGCGATACCAAGCTCGGCCCGGAGGAGATTACTCGCGACATTCCCAACGTCGGCCAGGATAGCCTGCGCAACCTGGATGATCGCGGTATTATCTACATCGGCGCGGAGGTACAGCCCAACGATATTCTGGTCGGCAAAATCACCCCCAAGGGCGAAACCGATCTGACGGCAGAGGAGCGCCTGCTGCGTGCGATCTTTGGCGAGAAGGCGCGCGAGGTCAAAGATAGCAGCCTGCGCGTCCCCAATGGTGTGCGCGGCAAAGTGATCGATGTGAAGGTCTTTAGCCGGGCCGAAGGCGCGGACCTGCCGGTGGGGGTCAACCAGACGGTGCGCGTGCTGCTCTGCCAGAAGCGCAAGATCAGCGCGGGCGACAAGATGGCCGGACGGCACGGGAATAAAGGCGTGGTCAGCCGCGTACTGCCGGTTGAGGATATGCCCTTCCTGCCCGATGGTCGCCCGGTGGATATTATTCTCAATCCCATCGGTGTGCCAAGCCGTATGAATATCGGGCAGATCCTGGAGACCCACCTGGGTTGGGCCGCGGCCAAACTGGGCTTCCGTGTGGCAACGCCGGTCTTCGATGGGGCCAACGAGGGCCAGATCAAGTCTATGCTCCGCGAGGCCGGGCTTCCCGACGACGGCAAGGTAACACTCTATGATGGCCGGACGGGCGTACCGTTCGATCACCCGGTGACGGTCGGGTATGCCTACATGCTCAAACTGGCTCACCTGGTTGAAGATAAGATCCACGCCCGGAGTACCGGCCCCTACAGCCTGGTCACGCAGCAGCCGCTCGGCGGTAAAGCGCAGTTCGGCGGACAGCGCTTTGGTGAGATGGAGGTCTGGGCACTCGAAGCCTACGGTGCGGCCTACATCCTGCAAGAGATGTTAACCGTGAAATCGGACGATGTGGTGGGCCGCGTGAAGACCTACGAGGCAATTGTGAAGGGCGAACCGATCCAGGAAGCGGGCGTCCCCGAGAGCTTCAAGGTCTTGATCAAGGAACTACAGTCGCTCGGACTGAGCGTTGAGGTTCTGTCCGAGGATGAGCGGCCGGTCGAGTTGACCGACGATGTTGACGGCGATATGGCGGCTCTGGATGGGATTAACTTGAGCGGTATGGAACGCGGGGAATTCTAGGTCTGAGTTCTCGGTTTTGAGTTTTGAGTTTGATGTTACTAATGATCATGCAGGTCGAGTAACTCAAAACTCAAAACTCAAAACTCAAAGCTGGAGATACAAATGCTGGAAATTAACGATTTTAATGCTATTCGCATCAGTCTGGCCGCGCCGGAAGATATTTTCATCTGGTCCTTCGGCGAAGTAACCAAGCCGGAGACTATTAACTACCGCACGCTGAAGCCAGAGCGCGATGGATTATTTTGTGAGCGTATATTTGGGCCAACCAAAGATTGGGAATGCGCCTGTGGTAAGTATAAGCGCATCCGCTATAAAGGGGTTGTGTGTGACCGCTGCGGTGTCGAGGTAACGCGTTCCAAGGTGCGTCGCGAGCGTATGGGCCATATCAGCCTGGCCGCGCCGGTCAGCCATATCTGGTTTGTCAAGGGTACGCCCTCCCGCATTGGCCTGCTGCTCGATATTAGCCCGCGCAACCTGGAGCGCGTGCTTTATTTTGCTTCTTACATTATTACGGATGTCAATAATGAGATGCGCCAGGGATTGCGCGAGACGATCCAGCAGGACTATGGCAAGAAGCGCGATGAAATTCAGGACAAGGCCGACAGCCAGCGCATCGAACTGTCCACCCAGTTGACCCAGGATCTGGGGGGGATGGAAACGGCGCAGGTGACGACCCAGCGCCGGATTGATGAAGATTACAAAACATTGCGTGAGGAGTTGACCAGCGAAGCCGAGCGCCTGCGTGAGCGCCTGGAAGAACTGACCGGCACCAAAGCGCCCGAAGATATGCAGTACCGGAGCGTCACGCTGGTTGAAGAGGGTGAACCGATTAACGAAAACACCCTTGATCAGCTTGATGAAATGGTTGAGCAGGAGCTTGACGCGCTCGATACGCGCCGCAACCGTGACATGAGCGATGCCGAACTGCTGACCGATGCCGAGCGGGAGCGCAAGGAGTACGAAGCCTCCCAGGAGCAGGAGAAACTTCAGGAGAAACTCCAGCGCGAACTTGATACGCTGGTACGCGAAGAGAAAGAGCGCCTCGAACAACTCGACAGCCTGCGCGTGGGCCGCATCCTCAGTGAAGCGGAGCACCGCACGCTACGCGAAGTGGCGACCGGTGCATTCCGCGCCGATATGGGTGCCGGCGCGATCCGCGAGATCATCGAGAAAAATATCGACCTGGATAAAATGGCCGATGAGTTGCAACTGGAGGTCCACACTACCCAGGGTCAGCGGCGCAAGAAGGCGACCAAGCGGCTGCGCGTGGTCGAGAGCTTCCGCAAGAGCGGCAACCGCCCCGAGTGGATGATTATGACAGTGCTGCCGGTTATTCCACCCGATCTGCGCCCGATGGTCCAGCTTGATGGTGGTCGGTTTGCAACCAGCGACCTGAATGACCTGTACCGCCGGGTAATCAACCGCAACAACCGGCTCAAGCGCCTGATGGAACTGCATGCCCCGGAGATTATCGTGCGGAACGAGAAGCGTATGCTCCAGGAGGCCGTCGATGCCCTGATCGACAATGGCCGGCGCGGGCGCGCAGTTAGCGGTAAGGGGAAGCATCGGCTCAAGAGCCTGAGCGATATGCTCAAAGGGAAGCAGGGCCGCTTCCGCCAGAACCTGCTCGGCAAGCGCGTGGACTACAGCGGTCGCTCGGTGATCGTGGTCGGGCCGAATCTGCAGATCCATCAGTGCGGTCTGCCCAAGAAGATGGCACTGGAGCTGTTCAAACCCTTCGTGATGCGCCGCCTGGTCGAAAAGGGGTTTGCCCACAACATCAAGAGCGCCAAGCGCATTGTTGAGCGGGTACGACCCGAGGTCTGGGATGTGCTGGAAGAGGTGATTAAAGACTACCTGGTGCTGCTCAACCGCGCGCCGTCGCTGCATCGGCTCTCGATCCAGGCATTCGAGGCCAAGCTGATCGAGGGGAGCGCCATCCAACTGCATCCGCTGGTCTGTGCGGCCTTTAACGCTGACTTTGACGGCGACCAGATGGCGGTGCATGTGCCGCTCTCGCAGAAGGCGCAGGAAGAGGCGCGCACACGGATGCTGAGTAAGTACAACCTGTTGAGCCCGGCGCATGGCGATCCGATCATTACGCCATCGCAGGATATCGTGCTGGGGTGCTACTATCTTTCGATGGTAAAAGACGGGGCCAAAGGCAGCGGCAAAAAGTTTTCCAACATTGATGAAGCTATGCTGGCCTACGATAAAGGGTTGCTCGATATCCAGGCGCCGATCTACATTCGCATGAACGAGATACCGCAGGGCAAGAGTGACCGTGAAACACGCGAGTTGACTCCCGCCGAAGACGGTACTCCGCGCACGCTGATTGAGACAACCATCGGGCGTGTGTTGCTCAACAATGAACTACTGCCGCCGCTGCGCTACCGCAATCGTTTGGTCGATAAGAAGGGGCTGAAGGAGATCATCGCCGACTGTTACAAGCATTTCACCAATCTGCGCAATGTGGCGGAAGAAGACCTGGAAGATCTGCGCCGTATGTATGACGATAAACCTGAGCAGGAACTGGTGCGTATTTATGGCTCTGAACAGACGGCAATTCAGGCCGATTTGATCAAGGCGCTGGGCTTTAAGTATGCCACAACGGGCGGTATGACCATCGGTATCAACGATATTCAGGTGCCGGAAGCCAAACGACTCATTATCGAGGAGGCCCAGAACCGGGTTGTCGAAGTTGAGAAACAGTTTCGGCGTGGCCTGATCACCGATGAAGAGCGCTACCGCGAGGTTGTAGACATCTGGCAGAAGGCCACCAAGGAGACCCGCGAAGCAGTCCAGGAAAATCTGGACCCCTTTAGCCCGGTGGCGATGATGGCAATCAGTGGCGCGCGTGGTAACCTGAACCAGATTAGCCAGATGGCCGGGATGCGTGGCTTGATGTCTGACCCGACCGGACATATTATCGAACTGCCGATTCGCTCCAACTTCCGCGAAGGTCTGTCGGTGCTGGACTACTTTATTTCCACACACGGTGGACGTAAAGGTCTGGCCGATACTGCGCTCCGTACGGCAGACGCGGGCTACCTGACACGCCGTCTGGTGGACGTAGCCCAGGATGTTATTATCACCTCTCGCACATGCACCTGTGATGAGGGCATCTGGCTGCACGAGGCAGACGATATTGAGATGATGGAGCCGCTCCAGCAACGTATGGCCGGCCGCGTGCTGGCAAACGATGTAGCCCATCCGCAGACCGGGGAAATCCTGGGTGAACGTGACCAGGAGATTGAGGAGGAACAGGCCGCGGTTTTGACCCGTTCCGGCATTACCTCGATCTATGTACGTTCACCACTGACATGCCAGTGTGAGCATGGTATTTGTTGTATGGCATATGGGCGCAATCTGGCGACCGGCAAACTGGTTGAGCCGGGCGAAGCAGTCGGAATTATCGCGGCGCAATCGATTGGTGAGCCGGGAACGCAGCTTACGTTGCGTACGTTCCACACAGGTGGTGTGGCCAGCGCCGATGATATTACGCAGGGTCTGCCGCGTGTGCAGGAGATTTTTGAGGCACGTAGCCCCAAAGGGAAGGCGCTCCTGGCCGAGATCGACGGGGTCATTCAACTGGTTCGGGATGATGAGGGACTGCGCACCCTGCGCATCGTTTCCAGTGAAGTCTACACCGATGAGTATGATCTGCCCGAAACCTATACCATCACGATTGATGATGAGGCAGATGTTATTGAAGGACAGCCGATCGCGGAGAATAATCGTAGCGATAGCGACATGCCGCCGGTTGTGGCGCGGATGAATGGGCGTGTCCATATTCAGACGCCGCATCGTCTGATCATCAGCCTGGAAGATCGGGAAGAGCGCGAGATGGCAGTGCCCCACACCGCGCGTCTGCGGGTCACTGATGGTGAGCGCGTCGTTGCCGGGCAGCAACTGACCGACGGGAGCGCCGATCCGCAGGAACTCCTGGTGCTGCAGGGCAAGGAAGCCGTACAGCGTTACCTGGTGAAGGAAGCCCAGAAGGTCTACCGCAGCCAGGGTGTAAACATCAACGACAAGCACATTGAAGTAATTGTGCGGCAGATGCTGCGGCGCGTACGGATTGAAGAGCCCGGTGACACGGGTATGCTCCATGGTGAGTTGATCGACTCGTTTGAGTTTAAGCGGATCAACGAGGAGATTGTCAGCCAGGGTGGCGAGCCGGCCACGGCGACGACGGTGCTGCTGGGGATCACCAAGGCATCGCTCAACACTGACAGTTTCCTGTCGGCAGCATCCTTCCAGGAGACTACCCGCGTCCTGACCGAGGCAGCCATCACCGGCAAGGTGGACTATCTGCGCGGTCTGAAGGAGAATGTCGTCATCGGTAAGCTGATCCCGGCAGGGTCCGGCTTTGGCAAGCGGGAAGAGGGCAAGCGCGAAGAGTTGGTCGATGAAATGGTACTGGTACTGGAAGGCAGCGACGGCAAGGACCAGACTGACGGCAAGCCCGGCACGCTTGATACCGACGTTCAGCATGCCGGGTCAATGCTGGGGTTGGGCAATCTATCCGAGCCGCTGTCACCGCAACCGGCGGAGCAGCAGATTGACGTAGACCCCGAACTGGCCGAGGCACTGCGGGCTCTGCTGGGCGGCAACGGCAGCGGTAACAGTGGCAACGAAGAGTCAGATGAGCCCGAAGACGGCAACGGTAGCGCTGATAGCGATGAAGCGTAACCCAGGGCAGGCCAGTTGCTCAGGAATACAGCGAGACGGGGCAGGAATTATTCCTGCCCCGTCTCGCTCTGCCATACCCGCGTCTTTTACTTTTACAACTCAACAAAATAGGAACGGCAGGCTGCGTCAAGTAACTCGTGGCTCATGGTTGGCCGAATATTCAAAAAGCGCGCCGTATCGACCAGTTGATCCATCAGGTCACGCGGATGCACTGAGCGAAGTTCAAGCCCCCGCCGAGCATACTGCTCGGTCAGCAAATACTTCAGTCCATCATCGCTATAGGGAATACCCTTATCCTTGCAAACGCGGCGCATGATTTCGCGGTACTGGGTTGGAGTTGGATTACCAACCTCGACTTTGTAGCGAATACGCCGCAGGAAGGCTTCGTCAACCAGATCCTTAGGATCAAGGTTAGTGGAGAAAATAATCAGTTGGTCAAATGGAATTTCGATCTTCTTGCCGGTGTGTAGCGTCAAAAAATCGATGCGCTTCTCCAGGGGAACAATCCAACGGTTGAGCAGATCTTGCGGGCGCATCTGCTGCCGCCCAAAGTCATCGATAAAGAACAACCCGCCATTTGCCTTCATCTGCAGGGGTGCTTCATAATATTTACTGAGCGGATTGTAAATCAGGTCGAGTGAGTCCATATTCAACTCACCCCCCGTCACAACAATCGGTCGGCGGGTATGCACCCAGCGCTGATCGGCCAGCGCATTCTCGGACGCGGGTAGCGGCACCTCTTTGTGATGGATAATATCAAAGACTTTGATGATCTGCCCATCCACAATGACCGCATGCGGAACAAAGATCGTCTCGGAGAAGAGTCGCGCAATCGCCTCAGCAATTGAGGTCTTCCCATTCCCGGCATGCCCGTAGAGGAACAACGAGCGACCGGAGTTAACCGCAGGACCAACCTGCTGGATGAGGGAACTGCTCAATATCAGGTGAGCAAACGCCTCACGTAACGCCTGTTCATCAATCGTCAGACCATGAATACTCTGTTGCTTGATCATCTCGGTGTAAGTCTCAAGCGGTACGGGGGCCGGCCCCAGGTATTGGGTACGCTCGCCAAGCTCCCTGGCACGTTCAACACCCTTCTGCGTCACCTGGTAACGATAGCTGCGTTCGCTAATGCCCTCCGAGCCCTTCACTTCGGCTAACTGCTCCTTTCGCAGGTACCGAATAGACTGATCCAGCACACCTTCATACGACAGCGTGAGATGATCGCTTAACTCCTGCCCGGTCAACTCGCCGATAACATACAACGCACGCACAACCAGATCGGCGATATACGACATCGTCAACCCCGTCTCCGCGATTGTGCGCGGACGGCGGGGGAAACTTATTTTTGGTTCATTGACCTCATCACTCAGACTGATGGGGGTGAGCATAATCGGCCCTCCCAGAGATGATGCTTTTGCAGAGAAGACCGCCGGCACAGGGCCAACCTGCGCCGGCGGGCAACTGCCGCCCATACTGCCGGATAGTTCATGGTCAGCTTGATCGTAGCGGTCAGTATACCATAGGCAATAAAACTGATGCAATACCATGATCTGCAAAAAAGGCTGACGAAACATTCATCCCGGACGGGTCAACCCGTCAGAACGGACAGCGTGCCTGACGATAGGTCGGCGTATCCTGCCAGTCCCCACGGACAATCGCAAAGAGATGCAGATCGACAAACCGGCCATGCAGGAAGAACACACTGCGATACACGCCGTCACACTGCATCCCCGCACCCATGGCAACCCGACTGGAAGCGGTGTTCCCGATAGCAATCGTCGCCTGTAAACGCTCGACCGGCAACGAGTTAAACAGATGGTTGACCAGCAGGCAGGCGGCCTGGGTTGCAATCCCCCGTCCACGAAAATTCGGGTGAACCTGCCACCAGAGTTCCAATCCCTTGAAAAGCTCGGCCCGGGTAAAAGGATTCCAATAGCCGATGGTCCCCATGGACTGCGCCGTCGCTTGATCGCGGATCAGCAAAAAGCCCTGATCACGGCCGGTTGGTGTGGCAAAACGTTCGGCAAACTCCTGGCGCGTTGTCGGCCAGACATTGTAGTAGTCACCCATGTAAGCCGGGTCGCCAAACCAGTCGGCAATGAGCGGTGCATCTTCCGGTGTGGCCGGGGTTAACCGGATCTGGTTGCCAAGCAGCATAGAGCAGTTCCTGAGTATTCATAATGGTTCGATTCTTTATCAGTATAGCCGGAGCGCCGAGCGCCGACAACTGATAACTGACACGCGTTCCGCGGTTGCCGTGCAAACGGACCGTTTGCGCTCAATAACGGCGTATTTCGCCTGCGGCAGCATGGTACTCCTTTTTTTCTTGTTTCAAAAAATTCACTTTGTGAATTTTTTGAAACAAGATCGGGTTTCTTCCGCCCTGCCCGAGGCAATATCCCCCACCCAACACGGGATCACCTGATCCATGTCAGCATCGGCAGTTACACGGGTTTCGCGCATGTCGTGTTGTTCGTGGTCCAAACTCCCACCGCGGAACCCGTGTAACTGACACGCGTTCCGCGGTTGTCATGCAAACCGAATGTTTCATGCGATGGAAGTCTGATTCGCCTGCGGCAGCATGGTACTCGTTGTGCTTGTTCACAACCATGTTGCACGACGTGCAACATGGTTGTGAACAAGCATAGAATCTTCCACCCTGCCGGAGGTGAAAATGCCTTTTGCGTGAGCAACCGCATAACGCGTGTAACTGATAGATGTCACTATTTTTAGCAGATCCCTACAATATTCAATGTGGCAACCATGCTACAATACTCGATACACACCGGAACAGGACAGGACAGTACGATTCCCCGCGCGGGAGGAGCCGCGCGAGCACGAGGTAGTCACAGATGCCGGCAAAGCGCGTACATACACTGGCAGCCTTTGTGCCCACCCCTGTGGCTGATGCCATCTATGCCCATGTGGCAACTACATCCGCCGTAGATGTATTTCCCGATGCCTGCGCCGAGCGCCGGCCGGCAGCCGTGCTCTTTGCCGATATCAGCGGGTTTACGAACCTTACGGACATGCTGGCACGACGTGGTCCCGACGGTAGCGGAGAGTTGACCGGCCTGCTAAACCTCTACTTTACGCATATGATTGCCCTGCTCAAGCGGTTCGGCGGTCAGGTGATCCGTTTCAGTGGCGACGCATTGATCGCCCTCTTTCCCACCAACCCAGACCTACCCGCGCCGGTTGCCATTCGTCGAGCTACACTACAGGCGGCCTATGCCGCAGACGCCATGCAGACAGCGACGGCGAACTTTCAACATCTGCCTACCAGCGTTGGCGAAACTGCACTGGCACTGAAGATCGGCATTGGCGCGGGCGAGATCTTTGCGGCCCATGTCGGCGGCGTGGCCGATCACTGGGAATATCTGATCGCGGGCGACCCGGTGACGCAGATGACCGACGCGGAAGAGCATGCGACACCGGGTATGGTTATGTTGTCCGCGCAGGCAGCCGCACTGGTCGGACGGCCTGACATCCAACCGGGAACATACCTGGACTGGAACCGGCGCGACCTGGCCGAACAGGATCTGCCTGCCCCGAATGATCTGCTGATCC
>CAKZQX010000911.1 GCA_937141995.1 uncultured Chloroflexaceae bacterium
TGGCGCACGTTCTTCTCTGTTCCTTTGATCTTTTTCTGATAAGAGTTACGCGGTAGACTCCAAACCAGGCGTTTGTTTCGATGAACGGCCCGATTCGCCTGCGGCAGCATGGTACTCTTTTTTCTTTTTCACAAAAAAATTCACAACGTGAATTTTTTTGTGAAAAAGATCTGTTTGCTTCCGGCCTGCTGGAGGCAACATTTTCTTTTGGGTGAGCAACCGTGTAACGCGTGTGACTTACACGACGTACGCGGTAAACGATCAAACTGAGTGTTTCACCAGATGAAACACCGACCGCCTGCGGCAGCGTGGTACTTGATCTATCTTTTTCACGAAATTTTGACTCGAAGAGCCAAAATTTCGTGAAAAAGAAACGATACCTTCTGCCCTGCCGGAGGCGATAACCCGCCAAACACGGGATCGTCTTATACCTAATCAGCATTGACCGTTTCGCGTTTTTCGCTCATTTCGCGGCGTTCGTGGTCCAAACGCCCACCGCGTAACTCCTGTGACTTACACGACGTACGCGGTTGACATACCAACCAGACGTTTCATCCGATGGAAGCCCAGTTCGCGGTGTTCGCTCATTGCAGGTTGTTCGTGGTCCAGGCTGCCACCGCGTAACGCGCGTTACTTAGGACAACTCGTTCAGGCGCGCGACCAGATCAATATCGTCTACCCGCACGGTGCCGCCGCGCCCCGGTTTCAGGTTGATATTTCCCTGTTTGTCGATACTGATTGTGGCACCGTTGATGTTCATCTGCATTTCGTCCTGGGCAATAGTCAGCAGGGGCTGTTCGCTGTCCGCCTGCCGGATCTCTACCCGGTCCTGCGCTGCTAGAATAATCTTGCCCTGCTGATCGACGATCAGGCGCGTATGATTGTTGGTTTCCAGTTGGATGCCCTCGGTCTCGTGCAGGCGGATCAGGGCATGCCCGTCGCCGGCATTCCCGGCGGGACACGGCGCACTAGTGCCGTGGCACCAGGGCTGTTCCCCGGCGAGCGGTGGCTCGATAGCGCTGGGCATATTGTGCGCGCAGAGATAAATGCTCAAGGTGAGCTGATCCGGCGACGCGACCTCGGTGATGCCGCCCGCCTCCACGGAATATTGGTAATCGCTGTTGGCTCCGTTGATGCGGCCCATCGCTCACCCCACCTTCGTATTGCGGATTTTTGCCTGGATCGAGTTGATCTTCTCCGTCGGGGTCATGATCGGGCAGGGTGCGCCCAGGTTGCCGACATGGGTATGCGTTGCCAGGATGATATCATCATTGTCGGCCACGGCGTTGCCCGGCATGCGCCCCCCGACTTCCACGGCAGCGCTGGTGGCATCACCGACCTTGACCGTTCCGGCGCTCTTGATCGTGACATTGCTGGTGGCGGCATCAAGGGTAATTCCGCCACCTTCCACGGCAATCTTGAGCATGCCGTTATCAATGGTAATCGTGCTGCCGGAGAGCGCAATGGTACACTGGTCATTGGCAATTGTAATATCGCCGCCCTTGATTGTGATGTTGCAGGTGTCATTCACGAGAGTGATATCGGTGTCGTCGGCGACGGTGAGAATATTCGCCTCATTTTTGCTGGTCAGAATTACCGCGCCTTCAGCATCGAGTTTGAGGCTGCCGCCCGCCTTAACCGAGTGCCGGATCAGCAGTTCCTGCTCGTTATTGAGCGGCGGGAGATCCTGATCATTGTAGAGCCGCCCGACAATCACCGGCGCGTTGATATTCCCGCCGATAAATGTCACCAGCACCAGATCGTCCACATTGGGGATGTTGACCTGCCCCATATGCGGGGTCATAACCGGCACGCGACGCAGTTCCAGCGGGCTGCCGTCGGGCTGCTTCCGGTTCTTTAGTGTGACCGAACACTGGTAGTTGTCCTTGTCGCTGTCGGCGGCATGCGGAAACAGGGCAGTCACGATGCCCAGTTCGGTGGTGTAGATTTTGCGGACCTCTTGCTCCGCGACTTTTTGCATAACCCCCACAATTGTATCCATCGGGTTTCTCCGGGTTACTCTAAACTTCTTCTACCGCCAGCGCGGTGACAAATCCGGTGTAGTTGTTCAAGGTATGCTGCACGCCGGTAATCTTGTAGGTGCCGTTTTGCGCCGGCACGGGCATATCCGTTACCTCCACCGCGTCACCCAGGCGGATAGCGGGCGCGCCCGGCAGGGTCAACCGGCCACGTCGCCGCTGGCGCTGGTCCGCCAGCAGTGCTGTGGCAATCTGCCCGGCGACTTCCTGCGTGCGCGCGGTCGGGTCTACCCGGCGGATCACCCGGCCGCCCTTGTTGCCCGCGCTGCCGGTAATCTCCTTTTTGGTCAGCCAGGTCGCGGCATCGGCACCCTGCCCGGTGCTGACGGGACTCTCCCCGTACACCTCCGCACCACTGACCGGCGTATCCGACATATCCAGGTTGCATGCCAGGATATTGACGGCATAGGCCAGCGTATGTGTTGTGGCCGGGCTGTAACGGGCAAATACCAACTTATCTTCCGGATCGGCATACAGGTCAAAGCCGCACTGCAACGCCAGTTCACGCAACTGGTCGTAGGCGCTACGGTTTGCGCCAAGGGTGTAACCGGCAAAGGTCAGGCCCGCCTCAACCTTGCCCTGAGCCAGTTTCAGCCGCCCGGCAATGTCCGCAACAATATCGTTTGCCGCCGGCTGCGTAAATGCCAGGTTCAGCCGCGCCGCCAGCAACGCCCGAAACGCCCCGGTTGCGTGAACCACCACCCGGCTGATCGCCCACTCCACCGTGGCAACCAGGCCGGTAAAGACCAGGGAGCGCGTATCACCATAGCCCAGTTCCACCGTGACGCGGTCCTGGGGCGCGATGGTCAGGCCCGTCGGCGGACTCAGCACCAGCCGGCAGCTATTCACCGGCACAGCCAGCGCGGCCTGGTGGCGCAGGTCTACGAGGCGGGTTGGTTGCCCCGCGCTGTAGGTCGCCGCGCCGATGATCACGCGGTAGGTGACAGGTTGCATCATTCCTCGCTAGAGTGGCATGGCCGCCAGCATCCCGCCAAGCGCCGCGCTGGCGCGGTTCATCTCTTCGTTCAGCTCCTGATCCAGCCGTTGGAAGCGCTCAAACAGTGCATCCAGGAGCCGCTCCAGGCCCAGTTCATCCAGCCGGGCGACGATTTGCGCATAGATAGCGTTGAGCGGTTCGGCCAGCAGCTTATCGGGATGCAGCGCATCCAGTTGGGCAAAGACAATCTGTTGCACCCGGGTCAGCAGGCTCAGGAGCGGTTCGGGATTGACCGGCGTCAACCCGGCGAGTTCCGGCGGGCTGTTGGCGGCAATCTGCCAGGTTACTTCGTCGCTCTCCGCACTACTGCGAATGATATTGCCCGTCGCACCCGCTGTGTCGGCCTGGACTAGCAGGCTGATCTCCGCCGCATCCGGCGCGAGGGTGCCGCCCTGGATGGTACGGAACGCTGCTGTCCCGACCGGCGTCGTTGCCACAAACTGTGTCCCCAGCGGGATGGTTTGCTCGCCCGTGGCGGTACCACGCTGCAGCGTCAGCCTGCCCCGGGCCGCGTCAATGATCTGTTCCGGGTTGAGAGGTTCCAGCATGCCCAGGATCTGCCGATAGAGCGTTGTCAGTTCATCGATCAGGAACTGCGGGTTCAGTTCTGCCAGCGGTTGCGTTACCGTTTTGATCAGGTCTTGCAATCCCGTGGTGAGAAAACCCAGGTTGAATGCCGCCAGGTCACGCTGGAGCCCCGCAATGCTCCCGCCAATCCGATCAATAGTCTCCGGGATCTTTGCCAGGACGCCGAGATGGTCCTGCAAGCCGAGGAAGGTTGCGACTGCGCGGCGGATACCCGCCAGCGGTTCGTTCAGCAGGTTGACGACCTGGGCCAGCGGACCCGCAACCAGGTTATCCAGCAGTTGTCGCAGGAAATCTTGCAGGGCGGCGGCTCCCTCGCTGAGCAATCGCTCCAGGAAGGCGCTGCCCTGTGCCAGTTGTTGCTGCAAGGTCTGCCAGAGCTGCCGGAGGGATGCCGGCATACTGCGCCCGGCCTGGAGCATCTGATCAAGCCGGCGTGTCACCGGCCCCAGCAGTTGCACCGGTTGGAGGGTTTGCAGCCGGGCTTGCAGGGCGGCGGGGAGGTTCCGGCGTGTGGCGTCTTCCCATGTGCTTTGCAGCCCGGTAAGCGTGCGCACGACCTGGCGCTGCACGCCTTCAATGGTGGTGATAATGCGTTCTACCGCGTCGGGAAGCTGGTTCTGCGTGATGGTGCCGGTGATGGCATCCAGTGCCGGTCGCAGCCCCGCCATCACTGGCTCCAGCGCGGCGAGGTCGATCTGATTAATGGTCTGCCGGATCTGCTGCATAAAATTGTCAAGCAGTTCTTGCGGCTGGATATCCAGCACCCGCTGCACCGGCTCCCAGAAGGGTTGCTCCTCCAGGCGGAAAGCGGTGATCTGCTGCACCACCGCTTCCTTGAATGGCTCCAGCACTTCGGGTTCGTAATCGTCGGGCAACCCGCCCTGCTTCTTGGCCAGCCCCGCCTCTTCCACGGTGAGGCCGTAGCGGCGCTGGATTTCCTCGGCGACCTGCCCGACCTCAACCCACTCGCTGAGAC
>CAKZQX010000912.1 GCA_937141995.1 uncultured Chloroflexaceae bacterium
GGCAGGGCGTGCCGGGCCGGTTTGTGGTAGTAACTGATGCCGGACAGCCGCCGGTCGAGCGTTGCGACCCGGTAGGAGTCGGCCGTCTCGACCAGATAGCCGACGATAGCGCTGCGCGCACCAGGTGGTGAAATGTTTCCAGCCGGCGGTAGAGGCTTCGAGAGTCTGCTTGGCGTGGCTGCCCTCGACGCACACGCGAGCGCGGGCGAGCAGGTCGGCGACGGCGGGCGTGGGAGTGGTCTCAGCGGCGTCAGTCAGGGGAAACCTCAGTACGATAAACGATATACGTCTCTGTAGCGTACTGAGGATCGCCGTGGGGTGCCGAAGGCTGACGGAGCAGATCGTGATCCTATCGCTCTGCGCGTCATTTCTAACGCGCTATACCGCGCATTAGAGAACGTAAGGCTTGCGATGGAGACAGCGTTTTGCACCGCCGAGCGAGTCACCATCACCGGATCGACCACTCCCTGCGCGAGCATGCTCCCATACTCGCCGGTCAGCACATTGTAGCCGGAATAAGCCCCAACTGCCCAGCCAGCCAACCAGCGCACCGAGTATGAGCCAACCGAGCATATTCAGCATCACAGTTTTCCTTTCGTGTCTCCGGCTGCCGGCGTGAGGAATAGCCCTGCGTTTAGATGCCTAGCCAAAAGGTGTTGGGTTGGACGGTTTGCGCAGTGCGAATCACCATGCCGACGACCTGAGTCTGGTCGGCGCTATGGACAAGCACCAGTTGCGGTGCGTGTGCAAAACGCACTTGATAGGCCGCACTCGCCTCATGAATTTTCTCGGCGGACGTCTTCTGTGCGTTTTCGTCATACCAGACAAAATAGTCCATATGTCTCCTCAATGTTCAACATGATGAGCGCAATCGCTCCCTGAGCCTCAACGACACCATCCGCGCAAGAACATAAAAAACGAAGTGGAGGCGCGGGATACCCCGCGCCTCCACAACTGCAAGCGCCCCGCGCCTCCACCGCCAACCGATCAGCTTTTGAAAATCGCTCTAGTAGCGGTCGCGCCGCCCGCCGAAGCCGCCACGATCACCGGAACGAGGACGGCCACTGGACGGCTTGTCCTCGGCCCGATTGACCCGCAGGTTGCGACCGTCGATCTCGTGTCCGTCGGTCGCGCGGATCACGGCGTCCACATCGCTTGCGTCCATCTCGACAAAGCCGAAGCCCCGCGAACGGCCGCTGTCCCGGTCGCTCACGACGCGGGCGCTCTGAACATCGCCATGATCGGCGAAGATATCGTTGAGCTCACCGTCGCCGACACTCCAGGGAAGATTCCCAACAAATAGTTTGACCTGCATCAAAATACTCCTCTGCGCATCAGCGCAGTACTGGAAGGACAGCAGTGCTGCCCTCACGGTTCATCCGTCATCCATCGAACACCGGTGGCCAGACAAGCGCCTGACACGTTCGCTCCGGTGATTACAACAACAACATACTTCGAGCGACGAAGGAGACCGTGGAACCAGAAGCGGAGACAAAGATGAAGGTTCACAGCAGATGATGTTGACTAACTTACGTATTATACTACCTTATCGACCGGAATACAACACCCACAATGCAATCAGGGCTTGTGCGAAGCCGCTGGAGCTGTGCTCCAGACCTCTTTTTTCGCGTGGGTTTGGCGGCGAAGCCGCCCCCGCACCCCCACCGCAGGTAGACGTTGGCTATCAATCCCATTGCACAGAAAGGTATTGCCAGCGGCATCGCCGCTGATATCACCATTATGCTGGTCGCCGCACTCCTTGGCGGCTTTGCCGCCCAACGGCTCCGGCAGCCGCTTCTGCTCGGCTACATCGTAGCCGGCATCCTCGTCGGCCCCTACACCATCGGCCCAAGGGTCGTTCAGATCCACGACATCGAACTGCTTGCCGAGAT
>CAKZQX010000913.1 GCA_937141995.1 uncultured Chloroflexaceae bacterium
AAGGTTGTCACCCCGGCATTGCTGCGCCCTTGCAGTTCCGCCAGCAGTGCATCAATGGGTATCCCGACCATCAACCCGCCGACAAGCTCGCCGGATTGGCGCACCGGGGCCACAGTGAAGAAGTGCCCATCCTGAAACGCGGTGAACTTATCGCCATATTCATCACGCTCTTCCGCTACAATCTGCTGCACCAGCCACCAGGTGTCGAGTTGGGGCACCGGCAGTTCCAGAGCCACAGCCGCAGCATCAGGTTCAGAATCACGCTGCCAGCTTAACAGCGGCGCACCTTCGGCGGTAAATGCAATCAGGGTAGCGAGATCTTCATTGACCCAGTGGGGATAGAGCAGCGCCTCCAGCGCGTCGGCATCGTCGGCATGCAGCGCTGCGTCAACCCCCTGGGTAAAGGCCATGGCCCGCAGTTGGGTTAACTGGCGCGCTTCAATCAGCACCAGACCATCACTCGTGGCCTGACCGGCCTCGATCAGACGATTCGAGAGGCGCTCTTGCAGGGTACCGACGGTGAGACGTACGCCTAAAAAGGTTACGGTTAGCGATAAGATGAGGGCCAGTAGGAGGTACGGAAGGATGATCGTATGGCTGATGCGCGAGCGCGGGGGGCGACGGCTGGAACGTACACGCATGATGACCATCCTTGAGCATAACGTAAACGGAGATGTTGATAGTTAAACGCCATGTGGTTGCCGGTTAGCACGTTTCCGGCACTATGTTACTTGAACCGATTGGGTATCTCCTTCAGACAATCCAGGGTGAGACCTGCTCACACCAGGGCCATGGTGGTGAGTATACCATGCCGGCGTGTGCAACACAATACGTTACGCCGGCTCCCATAGTCCGAGAACATCCCGGAATATGAGAAGATTCCTTGTCTTGAACGCGCATCAAGCTGCGATTCGCATAGCCGCCCGGGTGAGTGCGGCTATCCGGGTTCCAAAAGATTATATGGGATTTACCGGCAGCCGCGTCCAGGGCATGCCGGCCGGTCGTATGCAGTGAGGAAGGGCAGGCCGGATGCCCGCCCGGAGCCGGATTACAGATATTTCACGAGATGCCAGTGGTTGCTCCCGATGCGTGGCGTATAGTCCACCTTATCCATCAGGTTGTGGATAAGAAACAACCCATAGCCCCGCTCGCGCACCTCATCCAGGTTGGGCGCGGGAATACACGCCAGATCGAACGTACTGCCGGTGTCGCGGAAATCAATCGTCATCTGCAGCGGGTCAGGGAGTAGAGTCAGGGTAACGGCAATGCGACCATCAGGATTTCCGGCGTAGGCATGTTCTACAATATTGGTGCAAACCTCGTGGGCCGCCAGTTGAATATTGTAGGTGACAACATCCCGATCGGCAATGTCGGCGACACTGGTCAGCAGTTCTTCAATACAGCCACTCAAGAGTTTCAAATATTTATAGGCCGCTGGGAGTTCAAGATACATATGCTCAGCACGCGGCAAACTCATGTCGCCACTCCTTTAATAACGACAAGCGTCTGATCATCTTCTTGCGGACAATCGGCTTTAAATCGGTCACCTGCCGTAAACAGGCTATCGGCAATATCCTGGGCCGATTGTTCGGCCAGCGTATCAACCAGATCCAGGAGCCGCTTGTGTCCAAACATTTCATCATCCGGATTACGTGCGTCGGAGAAGCCGTCGGTGGCGACAATCAGGAGGTCGCCGGGCCGTAGCGCAACTTCCTGATCCTCGCAGGAACTCACCGGAAAAATCCCAATAGCAGTACTATCAGCCATCAGCATAGTGGCTGCCCCCGCCGCCGGGCGATAGATCACCGGCGAGTGTCCAGCATTGGCATAGTGCAACATCTGGTGTTGGGGATGATACTGCCCAACAAACGCCGTGGCAAACACACCGACCTGCGTAAAATCTTTGTAGAGATCTTTATTCGACTGCTGCAGCACAACTCTGGGTGTCGGTTCCGGCATAAAGAAAGCTTTACTATGGATCGCCATACGGGTCATGGTCATCAAAAGCGCGGCCGGGAAGCCCTTGCCACTGACATCACCAATCGAAAAGGTAAATGGACGATCAGTCTGGCAAATAAAATCATAAAAGTCACCGCCAACCTGAAACGCCGGGCGTGATGCCGCAAAAATATCCAGACCCGTGACGTGCGGCAGTTGTTTGGGCAAGAGATCCTGCTGTACCTGCCGGGCAAGCTCCATCTCAGCCCGAATTTTGGCCTGGTCAAATGTTTCTTTGTAGAGCAACACTTTCTCGATCTGCGCACTGGCCTGATTCGCAATTGCGCGGGCCAGTTTAATGTCAGGTGTTTGAAACCCGCGCCCCGGATCCCGCAGCATGCCCAATCCGGCTATGACGGTATCCCGCGTCTTGATCGGGATAAACAGCAGATCACGGGGACAATCGGCCATGGTAGTGGAGAGATCCAGCGTGGTCAGGGAAACCTCCGGCGCGGCGGAATGGGCCTGCCAGAAGCAGCGCCAGAGCAGCGCTTCATCGATCTCCGCAGGCGGATGTTGCACCACAATCGGGTCAGCAATGGACGGCACAAACATGGCAAACCCGTTCCGGGCCTTGATCAGCCGCATGGACTCCATAACCAGCGCGGTCAATGTCTCTTCTATCGTCAGATACTGACTCATTGAGTGCGAGAGCCGGTACAAGGCGACCAGTTGATCCTGTGTGACGACCAGATCCGAGGCCATGCACTCAATTTCATGCTCCAGCCGAAACAGGTGCGCGATCAACTCGACATCGGCGGCAAGCCGCGCGCGTGCCGCCGAACCTGGCATCCCCGATATCCGCACATCGCCGATGACCTGGTCGCCGACGCAGATCGGCATAACCAGGCCAGGCTGGTCGGGCTTATTCCCGGCCGGCCAGCCTGCCAGGAGTTGCCCTTTTTGCCAGATCCCAAACGTCGTTGCTCCATTTGCCAGCCAGGCCTCGGCCAGCGTGGTAAACCGCGCATAGTGTACCTGGATGAAAGCTGCAAGCATGCTCATCGGCTTAATTCGTAAGCGCACGGATAGCATGGTCTTCGTCTACAAAAATACTGAATGCCTTACTCAACCGGGTCATTTCAAAAATCATATAGACCTGCCGCTGCAACCCGCACAGATACAGTTCACCGCCACGCTGTTGGCACTGTTTGAGGCCGCGCACCAGGGCCGCCAGAGCCGTAGAATCTACAAAGTTCACCCCCGCCAGATTCACGAGAATATGAGCCGGCGTGGTCGCCGCAGCCTGCTCTAGCCAGGTGACAATCGGCGGAGCGGTATTCTTATCAAAGCGTCCGGTAAGTTCTAGAATAGCGAC
The DNA here is from genome assembly GCA_937141995.1 of uncultured Chloroflexaceae bacterium. Lineage (GTDB taxonomy): Bacteria > Chloroflexota > Chloroflexia > Chloroflexales > Chloroflexaceae > CAKZQX01. The sequence continues at coordinate 3,317 of CAKZQX010000913.1, forward strand.
ACGATCCGAGTAACGTGTTACTATATCCATATCTACACACTCCCTAATTTTCAGCCCTATAATTATAACGCATGCTGTTTATGCGATTGTTCCATGTCAGAAATATTTGTGAGGGCCGGCTTCCGTCGCAGGGAAGTTCTACCACGACGCAGCCAGGCTATTGGTGTTCGCAGAAGAATCATTATTTCACTTCGCCGCGTGCGGGTCGCGACAAAAAAAGTATCTGCGATCACAATCTCTTCCAGATCACTGACAGGGTCCGTTTGAATATACCATAATCCGGTAAATCCTGCTGGACACTCAAACCGCTTCTGATACCATTCCGCCTGAACCAGATCAACTTCAGTGGGGCGCAGGGGCTTGACGCCCACCAGGGCCAGGTCACCCGTACACACATTGACCAGTTCGGGCAGACGGTCCAGTTCCCAGTGCCGTAACCAGCGCCCCACCGCATTTACCGTCCCATTGCGGCGCGTGGTACGGAACATCAGCAAATCAAAGGTTTGCACCTCGGCATCAGCCGCCGGATCTCCGCCCCGGTGCGCGGCGCGCCGGCCGCTATGGGTTTCGCGCTGGAACAATGCGCCACCGGAGGCCAGCCAGACCAGCGGCAGCAGGAGCAGCAGGAGCGGCAACAGCATCAGCAATAGCATTAATGCCCCCAGCGTATCCAGCACCCGGTGGAAGCGGCCGCCCCACGACCCGGCCGGGACGGCGGCCGCCAGCAGAAATGCGTCAACCACCCGGATACTCTCGCCGGTCTCCGGATCGATAATGGTTGCCTGATTAACCACTCGATCTGTTATGTCAACCAGGCGACCGACATAGGTCTGATCCAGGATACTGCTCTGACGTACGGTTGCCTCGTCATCGATGACAACATCGTCACCCAGCACCGTCATCGGCCCAATTTCAACATTCTGGCCGATCCGGCAATTGTCGCCAATGTAGACCGGGGGTATCAGGCGGGCGGCCGGATGAATGAAATGATTCCGGCCGCCCCAGATGCCGGGCGCAATTGACCGACCGGTGATTGCGGGATAACGCACCGTGCCGGCATTGGGAACGGCGGCGACATCCGGAGGACCGGCAGCATAGGCACTCTGCAAGAATGTCGCCTGTGCCTGCTGGTACTCGCGCAACGAGTTTAATGGATTGTAGTAGCCCGGCATAACATAGCTCCGGACCGGCACATCCGCTGCGAGCAGGGCCGGCAGGAGGTGGTGGAGACAGTCGTACGGTGTACGCGCCGGAATGAATTGCAAAACCTCCGGCTCACAAATATATGCACCCGTGGGCACCATGCGCCGAACCACACCCGGATCATCCGGCCCTACCAGACACCCCGCCCGATCCACGGAGACCAGGTCAGCCGTGGAGAGATCAGGCTGTGCCACCGGCCCGGCAACCGGATGCACAATACAGGTTACCACACCACCGTGCTCTTCGTGGTACGCCACTGCTGCGGCAATATCGAGATCAAGCAGCGCATCAACTGGGAGCAGCAGAAACCGCGTATCCAGACGTGGGGCCACCCACTTCAGGGCCCCCGCCGACCCCCATGCCTGGGACTGCATCACATACTCAATTTGCACGCCCCAGCGGCTGCCACTCCCCAGATAGGACATAATTTCCCCACCCCGCTGGTAGATGCTGACCAGGATGTGCTTCTGACCGGCACGCGCCAGCAACTCAAGGGTGTAGGCGATCACCGGACGATTGACCAGGGGAAGCATTGGGGTGGGCATGGTCTCCGTCAACGGTCGCAATTTGGTGTCTTCGTCGGTTGCGAGAAGTATGACATGCATGAGTATTCACCTGGAATATATTGTCACAGAAAGTAATCTTTGTGCCGGCGGGTCGAAACGCTACAGATTTGCTGCGGCAATCTGCTCTACCGGTCGCGGTGCTTGCGGCGCGCTTGGGGCAGTAGCCGTCGGCACGTTAGGAAAGAGCGCAAACATACTATCTAACCGCACCATTTCCAGCGTATGCTGCACATCGCGCGAGCAACCGGAGATGCGCAACTCGCCGCCCTGCTCGCGCGCAACCCGCTCAATGCGAATCATCGCGGCCATACCGGCACTGGCTAAGAACACTGTCTCACTAAAATCAAGGATCAGATGCGGGTTCTGCTCCATACGTTGCATACACGTCTCAACCATTGCTGCGGTGGTCGTGGTATCCAGCCGGCGGGGCATCTTCAGAACCTGCCAACCGGCATGATCTTCCTCCGGTTCGATGAAAGGCTCCGTGGGTGTATGCGCCAGTTTGAGAACCGTCTCCACATCAGCATAGATGTCAAAGAAGCGCTCCAGTCGGGTAGCTGTAAAAATCTGGTGGATATGCGGCGGAACGCCGGCGAGCCAGAGTGCGCCACCCGCCGCGCGCGCCTGATTGGCCAACGTCACCAGGGAACCCAGTGCGGCGCTGTCAAAAAACTCGACGTGCGCCAGATTTAGGATGAGGAATGGAGTGCGGGCAAGCGCCTCTTCCGCCCGCTGGACGAGCGCGGCGCGATTCGTAATATCTACACGTCCATGAACGTTGAGGATGACACGATTATCAATAATGATCGAGTCAGAATCAGAGGTAGGCAATAGCGTCTGCGGTGACTGCCCCCGGCGCATAATCCAGGCCTGGCGCGCAAAGAAGGAGCCGAAGTAGAGCAGATCGTGAACATAACGTTTCCAGAGCCGGCGCGGTTCCTGGAGCAACCGGTAGAGCCACTCAAGGCCGATTTGTTGCATCCAGCGCGGCGCGCGCCGGGTTACACCTGCGATCAGATCAAGCGTCCCGCCGATGCCAATGCTGACCGGCACACCCAGTTCGTGCAGGTGCATACTAATCCATTTTTCTTGCTTGGGATTACCAAAGGCAACCAGCAGAATGTCCGGGCGGGCAGCCTGCACCTCCTCCAGAACGCTGCGATCCATCTCCAGCACCGAGCGATTCGGCGGTGACGCCGTGCCGACAATGTTCAGGCCCGGGTGACGCGCCTGCAGGATCGCGGCGGCGCGGGCGGCAACACCGGGCCGCGCCCCAAGCAGGTAGATAGAATGACCTTTCTCGGCGGCCCGCGCGGCCAGCGTCGGCACCAGATCCGCCCCGGTTACACGCCCTTCCAGCGGCACGCCGAGCGTCCGCGCTCCCCAGACCAGTGGCATACCGTCTGCCGTCGTCATATCAGCTTCTTGTAGAATACGCTGAAGTTCAAGATCTTTCAACGCATTGACAACAAAATCGGCATTAATCGTTGCAACTTGATGACTCCGGCCCGTGGCGCGGCCAACTGCGATAAAATCGTCAAGGCGTTGTAATGCCTCGTCCATAGTAAGATCATCAATCGGAACGCCGAGAAGAATAAGTACTTTGCGCATGGTTTGCTCTCAGTCTTCTACAATTATAAGTACGATAATGAGACACCTCAGCGGTAGTCACACCCGGTATTGCTGCAAAAAATGCCGGCCGAATCCAGGCTGCGCCGCTTAGTACGCACCCTTCGCAAACAGAACGGCCGGGATTGTTTTGAGCAGAATTTCAATATCTTTCCAGAGACTCTGTTCAGCGATATACTGCAAATCAAGTTCAACCCAGCGCTGAAAATCCAGGTCACTGCGCCCGGAAACCTGCTGCAACCCGGTAATACCGGGAATAGCATTCAACCGCCCAATCTGCTCATAGGTGTACTGCGCAACTTCATGGGGGAGCGCCGGCCGCGGACCAACCAGGCTCATGTTGCCCCGCAATACATTGAAAAGCTGTGGAAGTTCATCAATACTTAATTTACGGATGACCCGTCCCACCCGGGTAATCCGTGGATCACGCTTCATCTTGAACACCGGGCCATCAACTTCATTCTGAGCTTGCAACTCTTTGAGACGTTGTTCAGCATCAACGTACATCGAGCGAAATTTGTAGCAGGCAAACGGTTCGCCCCACTTGCCCACCCGTGTCTGGCTAAAGAAGATCGGACCGGGGGAGTCGAGCCTGACTGCAATAGTTGTCACAATAATAACCGGCAATGTCAGGATCAGGGCCATACCGGCAACGAGAACGTCAAGGGTGCGCTTTAAGCGATTGACCAGCCGGGTGCGAATAACCCAGAAGGTCAGGGTCAGCCGTAGGCGCTGCGTTGTTTGGATATTGCGAAATCGCTCGTTGGCAAAGAAATCTACCATTTGCGCTGTTTTGGTATTATCCCGATGTTCGACAGTTACTTCATTCATTGGCGCCTCCTTGATTGGCATGCTTCAAGGCGTGAATATACTTTGACACTGTTCACCATAACATCTATCAATGAACCATCAATGAAAAGTATCTTCATATGGCGGTATGTAGCATTACGATTCGCTCATACAGTTTTGCTTTCTCTTTACATAATAACCGCCACACCCAGTATGTATTGGAATGTCGGCTTCCTTCCGGCTTCACTGCACAGGGCAGGCACTCCTTTCTACGAAACCTTGCCCTCAGTTGCACCTCACACATACCCATGCTATAATCGCTCCCGCTGTGTGCAGGAACGACCACAAACAATGTGTCTCTGCACCATAGCCAACGAAAGAGTGGAATTTGCTCATCAAGAGAGGCTGAGGGACTGGCCCGACGAAGCCCGGCAACCCCACGATAGCTACCGAGAGATTGGATGGCGGTACTTATCGGGAAGGTGCCAACTCCTGCAGGCGCTATGCCTGGGAGATGGGACGCGTTATCGAGAGAAGCCTTTCGCCACGCGTAGAGGCTTTTTTTGTTGCAAAGTGACTGTATGTCTACGGAAGAACTGCGGACAGTCTGGTGGGAAGATGGGGCGGTCTGCCTGATTGACCAGCGGATATTGCCGCATCAACATGTAATTGTACGCTGCCGCACACTGGCGGAGGTGGCCCAGGCTATCAAAACCATGCAGGTACGAGGCGCGCCCGCTATTGGGTGTACTGCCGCCTACGGCATGGCGCTGGTGGCTCAATCCAGTTCTGCCGACAGTAGTACTGCCTTGCTTGACGAACTGGCCCGGGCAAAGGCATTACTCGATGCACAACGCCCCACGGCGGTGAACCTGGCGTGGGCAACAACCCGTATGCTACAGCATGCGCAGCAATCGCCCGCAGGCGATGTGGCAGCGCTACGCGCCCGTATGCTGGCCGAAGCGCATGTAATCCTGGCCGAAGACCTGGCGATGTGTCACGCGATTGGCGCGCACGGCGTAGCGCTTATTCCCAAACGGGGCCATGTGCTGACCCACTGTAATGCAGGTGGTCTGGCGACGGCAGGATACGGTACGGCGCTGGCACCGTTGCGCACCGCCCATGACCAGGGCCGTTCGCTGCATGTCTATGTGGATGAAACGCGGCCCTTCTTACAAGGCGCGCGCCTGACAGCCTGGGAGTTGCAGCAGGCCGGGATTGACCAGACGCTGATTACCGATAACATGGCCGGGGATCTGATGCGCCGGGGCGCAATTGACTGTGTGATTGTCGGCGCTGACCGGATTGTGGCAAACGGCGATGTAGCCAACAAAATTGGCACCTACACACTGGCGGTACTGGCAAACGCGCATAATCTGCCCTTCTTTGTTGCTGCGCCCTCCTCGACCATCGATCTTGCGCTGGCGAGTGGCGACGAGATTCCTATCGAGGAACGCGATGCCGGCGAGGTGACGCATCTCGGCGGCCGGCCGATTGCACCCGCAGGGGTGGCGGCAGCGCATCCCGCATTTGATATAACGCCGCATATACTGATTACGGCTATTATCACGGAGCAGGGTGTGGTGACAGCGCCGTTTGCAGATAAACTACGCCGTATTGCCACGCATAAAACGTCAGGTTCATAGAAAGAACAAACAAAGGACAAAAACAAACCGTGTGTTCAGTAGAGAGACGCCAGGCACACTTGGTTCTATGTTCTTTGGTTCTATGTTCTTTATACATATTCTATGCCACTTTCATACCAACCAGCATGTTTACCCATGGCGCAGGGGGGATTGCCACATCTTTATCTGAAGCAAGCGTTTGATCTGTTACAGAGAACGACGCCGCTGCTGGTGACCTGTCCGATTCTTCCATATCGTAGCTTGCGCGAACAGGAGTATGTTCAAAGTGCCGCCGGTTTTCCGGGACTGGTGATTGAGCAGGAAGCTGAGCGGGCATATGTGGACCGGACGAATCTTGAACGGGACATTGATCGACTATCACTGGCGTATCTTCAAGATGATGTAACATTCGCGGCCCTCAAGACCGAAGATGCACCGCTCCTGATGGACTGGTTACATCGCATAGAACAGGGCGGGGAGCGACGGGCGCTCAAATGCCAGGTCGTCGGACCAATTAGCCTGGGGTTGCAACTCACCGATGATCAGCAACGTCCGCTGATCTATGATCCCATGCTCCACGAGGCACTGGCCCAACATCTGGTGCTGCGGGTGTCATGGTTGGCAACACAGATAGGGAAGTTGACTTCCGATGTGATTGTCTGCCTGGATGAACCCTTCCTGGATGCGTTTGGATCGCCCTTCTGTCCGCTGGGTTGGGATGATGGTGCCGCGTTGCTTGAAATGGTGCTGAAAGGCATTACCGGATGCCGGGGTCTCTTTACCAGCAGCAGCATTGACTGGGGCCGATTGCTCGAAACCTCGGTTGAACTGGTGCATTTTAATGCGTATACCTATGGCAGCAGCTTATTGGCGGCGGCGGCTCTGCTACCTGATTTCTTTGAGCGATCGGGCGTGCTTGTCTGGGGCATCGTTCCCGCTGATGAAAGCATGCTGCACCTGGAAACGGCGACAACGCTACGTATCCGCTTCGAGGGTTTCCTGGATGAATTGGTAGCAGTGGGAGTGTCCCGAGATCAGATCCTCGCGTCCGCGCTCATCAGTACCAACGGCAGCCTGGCAGAACTCTCCATCGACATGGCAGAACAGGCAATGATGCTGTGCGCCGAGTTATCGGCACAGTTGCGGTTAAAGTATCGCCTGGAGTGACGTGCGTGGCGAACTTTCAGTAATATTCAAACGTACCAACAACCTTTCTTTGTTTACACAGGGGTGTTATACAGGATAGAACCAAGCATGGTAATTCAGTGAGTAAGGAGGAAAAGTGTGCGCATCGTCGTAACCGGAACACTGGCCTATGACTACATTATGGACTTCCCCGGCTATTTCATGGATCATGTCATCCCCGAACGCGAACATAAGCTCTCAGTCAGCTTTCTAGTTGACTCAATGCGCAAAATGCGGGGTGGCGTGGCCGGAAATATTGCCTACAACCTGGCATTGCTTGGTGATCGTCCCCTGATTGCCGGTAGCATCGGTCACGACTTTGGCGAGTATCACGCCTGGCTTACCGGTCATGGAATCGATACCAGTGGTCTATTGGAAATAGACCATGAGTTTACTTCGTCATGCTTTATCAATACCGACATGGCGCATAATCAGATTGTAGCATTTTATAACGGGGCAACATCCTATGCCAATCGTATCTCATTGATTGGCCTGGGGGTAGGATCGAATGACCTGGTCATAATTTCGCCGACCGATCCAACGGCGATGAGTCACTATGTAACTGAGTGCCGGCAGCACGGTATTCCCTATATCTTCGATCCGGGGAAGCAGACGCCGCGCCTGGAGGCCGAGCATATTCGACTGGGCCTGGCCGGGGCACGGGTACTGGTCGGGAATGACTATGAGTTTGCGATGATGGCGCGGAAACTTGATATTACTGAAGCTGAACTGATTGCCGGCGCGCCGATCACGGTCATCACCCGGGGTGAGAAAGGATCGCGGATTTACACCAGCGATATGAATGGTCAGGGGCTTGATATTCCGGTGGTACCGGCAACCGAGGTGTGTGATCCGACCGGCGCGGGCGATGCCTACCTGGCCGGATTAGCGTTTGGTATCAGCCATGACCTGCCACTGGAAGTCGCGGGGCGAATTGCGGCACTGACAGCGGTCTATGCCATTGAACACCAGGGCTGTCAGGAACATTCCTACACGCTGCCGGAGTTTACTGCGCGTTACACTGCGGCATTTGGCGAACACCCGGCGCTGATGGAAATGCTGGTTGTTTAGTCGTGTCACTAACTGGTGATAAACGTGGTCCCTGAATAACACTGATGCACTATGTTCACATAACCAGGATCACGAATAACATTATTGGTGTACTTTACATCAAATCACGTATCAAGGAGGATGGATTTTCATGGGTAATTCCTACGACGTCAAAGACATCAATCTGGCAGAGCAAGGTCGCAAACGGATGGAGTGGGCCGAACAGGAGATGCCGGTACTGCGGCTAGTGCGTGAGCGCTTTGCGCAAGAACGCCCCCTCGAAGGCGTGCGGCTGAGTGCCTGCCTGCATGTAACCACCGAAACCGGCAATCTGATGCGTACCCTGGCGGCCGGTGGGGCTGATGTGGTGCTGTGCGCCTCGAACCCGTTGAGCACCCAGGACGACCTGGCTGCGGCGCTGGTGGCCTACGATGAGATCCCGGTCTATGCAATCAAGGGGGAGAGTAACGAAGTTTACTACCAGCATATCGATGCGGCACTGAATCATAACCCCCAGATTACTATGGACGACGGCGCCGATCTGGTGTCCGGCGTTCTCAAGCAGCGCACCGATCTTATCTCCAGTATGTACGGCAGTACGGAAGAGACGACGACCGGCGTGATCCGGTTGCGCGCCATGGCGGCCGATGGTGTGCTGAACTTTCCGGTGATTGCGGTCAATGACAGTGATACTAAACATCTGTTTGATAACCGCTACGGCACAGGCCAGAGCACCATTGACGGGATTATCCGGGCCACGAACATTCTGCTGGCCGGCAAGACCTTTGTCGTCGGCGGGTATGGCTTTTGCTCGCGCGGCATTGCCGAGCGTGCGCGGGGTCTGGGCGCGAATGTGATCGTCACCGAGATTGACCCGGTACGCGCGCTGGAAGCGGCGATGGACGGCTACCGGATCATGCCGATGGTGGAGGCGGCCGCAATAGCCGATTTCGTAGTCACAGCAACCGGCGATAAGCATGTCCTCGACGGTGCGGATTTTGCCGTCATGAAAGACGGCTGTGTGGTTGCGAACAGTGGGCACTTCAATGTCGAAATTGATATCCCCGCACTCGAATCTCTCAGCGTCGAAAAGCGCCAGCCACGCACATTCGTCGATCAGTACATTCTGAAGGACGGACGGAAGATCAACCTGCTGGGTGAAGGCCGCCTGGTCAACCTGGCAAGTGCCGAGGGGCATCCCAGCGCGGTGATGGATATGAGTTTTGCGAACCAGGCGCTGGCAAGTGAGTTCCTGGTGAAAAACAAGGGTAAACTTTCCGACGGTGTGCATGCGCTGCCCCGGGCATTGGACCGCGAGATTGCTGCACTCAAGCTGAAGGCGATGGGAATGAACATTGATGTCCTGACCCCTGAGCAGGAGTCGTACCTCAACTCCTGGCAAGAAGGCACCTGATACGCTTGCTGTAAAGCGGGCAACGACGGGGCGATGGCGTGGTGGTCCCCACGGCTGTCGCTCTCGTCGGAACAGCATTTCCCGATATGACCCGGATCAGGGCTACGATGGACAGGGTGAACAGGATCTACAAAGTCAGGAGACAACTGTGTCAACATCATTTGTACAGTCACCGCAACTATTTTTTACCAGCGAGTCCGTGACGGAAGGGCATCCCGATAAAATTTGCGATCAGGTGAGCGATGCGGTGCTGGATGCTCTGTTAGCTCAGGATCCGCGCTCTCGGGTTGCGTGTGAGACTGCTACGACAACCGGCCTGGTGGTCGTTATGGGTGAAGTGACCACCGAAGGCTATGTTGAAATTCAGGATATTGTACGCGACACGATCAGTGATATTGGTTATGTCAACTCCGACTATGGTTTTGATGCACGCACATGCGGCGTGATGGTCAGCCTCAAAGGGCAGTCGCCCGATATTGCCCAGGGAGTTGACCAGGCACTGGAAGTGCGCGATGCCGCCATCACACCGGAAGAGGTTGAGAAGATTGGTGCCGGCGACCAGGGTATGATGATCGGGTTTGCCTGCAATGAGACGCCTGAGTATATGCCGCTGACGATTGCGCTGGCCCATCGCCTGGCGCGGCGTATGTCGGTGTTGCGCAAGAATGGCACGCTGCCCTATCTGCGCCCCGACGGCAAAAGCCAGGTGACGGTTGAGTATGCGTATGGCAAGCCGGTACGTATCGACACCGTGCTGCTTAGTACCCAGCATGCGCCGGATGTGACATCACAGCGGATTCGTGATGATCTGATTGAGCAGGTGATTCACACCGTTATCCCGGCAGATCTGCTGGATAACCGCACGAACTATTATGTCAATCCGACCGGGCGCTTTGTGACCGGCGGCCCGCTGGGTGATGCCGGGTTGACCGGGCGCAAGATCATCGTGGATACCTATGGCGGTGTGGCGCGGCATGGCGGGGGCGCATTCAGTGGCAAAGATCCGACGAAGGTGGACCGGAGCGCCGCCTATGCTGCACGCTATGTGGCCAAGAATGTCGTGGCGGCCGGCCTGGCCGAGCGCTTTGAGGTACAGATTAGCTACGCGATTGGCGTTGCGCGTCCACTTTCGATCTGTGTCGAAACCTTTGGCACAGGCAAAGTCAGCGATGAAACACTCGGACGACTGGTTGACGAGCATTTTGATCTGCGACCGGGAGCAATTATTCGTGACCTGGATCTGCGCCGACCGATCTATCGCGCTACGGCAGCCTATGGTCATTTTGGACGGGATGATATTGATGTGCCCTGGGAGCGCACCGATAAAGCGGAAACGCTCCGGGCGGCGGCGGGCGTGAAATAAACAGGGCGTACGCGGTCACTGACCCGGAAGGGAATGTCGCCTCCGGCAGGGCGGAAGATTCCATGCTTGTTCAGAAACCATTTGCACAACGTACAAATGGTTTCTGAACAAGCTAAAAAGAGTACCATGCTGCCGCAAACGAATCAGGCTTCCATCGGGTCAAACGTCCGGTTTGCATGTCAACCGCGTAACGCGTGTGAAATAAGAAGCCATGTACAATAAGCGGCGGGGCGCAGATCTTGCGCCCCGCCGCTCATTGAATCCATTTTACACCCTTATGCACTCACCAAATGCACCACTACTGACTCCGCCAGACCCACTCCTCTTTACGCAGTTCCATTTCAAAAAACTGCACCCAGGCTCCCCGGCGCTCACGCCGGAAGAATGGCTGAAGCTCGCGGTACATTGGATTATCGAGGAGACGGAGCGCAGGATCACGCCCGACATGCCGCCAGTCACTCTCGACATGCCGAAAGCCCAGCCGTTCGTAACAATGCACTGCCCGACGGTTAAATCCGGCCACGTCGAGTAGCATTGCCAGAAAGCCCATTGGCCCAAAGTAGTGGTTGAGAAACAGGGTCAGCGCCTCGGTCCCCAGACCTTGCCCAACATAAGGCGAGCCGAGCGAGATACCCAGGCGGGAGTGCCGGCGGTTCTGCTCAACCTCGCGGAGCGAGATCCGCCCGATCAGGCGCTTATGCCGGTCTTCAATCGCCCAGATGCGGCGCATACCGGCGGCATATCCGATGTAATCACCATTCAGTGAAACCGGACGCGGAGTATTCCAGAGTGTGCTGAATGGATCGGTATAGCGCGGCCACGATTCTTGTGCCAGCAGATCACGCTGCTCCCACGGACGGATACGCACCCGATCGCTTTGCATCTCGATCAGACTCGGATCCTTGTTCACCCGACTGCCTCCTCTGTTTCACCAAACGCCTGCCGCACCAGTATGGGCAGCACTACCCCGGCTTTACCCCGGAAACAGCAGTCGGCAATAACCGAGAGAGATGTCTCTTCCGGGTTGATTTCGATGACATACGCTCCGGCGCGTTTAGCGATCAGGGGCAGCGAGGCGGCCGGTTGCACCAACGCCGATGTCCCAACGGCAAGAAACAGATCGGACTGTTCGGCCACGCTGTACGCCATGCGTAACTCCTGTTGGGGCAACGCTTCGCCAAACCAGACCACGGACGGTCGCAACAGTTCCCCAGTCTGAGGGCAGCGGGGCGGCGTCTGGCCGTCATCGTCCCATGTTTCAACATCGGTTCCGCTGTCAAACCGGCGGATGCGTTCGAGGTTTCCGTGGAGTTCCAGAATTGACTGGCTGCCGGCCCGACGATGCAGGCCATCAATATTTTGGGTAATCAGGGTAAAGTTAGCCGCGTGTTGTTCAAGCGTGACAAGCGCATAGTGAGCGGGATTAGGGTGGGCCTCCCGAGCCATCCGGCGGCGGTAGGCGTACCAATCCCACACCAGGCGCGGATTGCGCAAAAACGCCTCGGGTGTGGCAAGTTCGGTGGGGTCATAGTGGGACCAGAGCCCGGTCTGGGCCTGGCGAAAGGTCGGGAGGCCACTCTCGGCCGAGACACCGGCCCCGGTGAGAACAGCCACCCGGACGGCATTGCGCAAGTGCTCGACAACTTCGGCGGGAATGGTCTTTGTCATGCGACTTCCTCAGTAGTCAAGACGCGGGCGGACAGGCTGACACAGTTGCACCAGCATGCAGGTCTATTCTAAGGGTACCAGAAAATTCTCCGAAACCCAACCTTCAATCGTCTGATCGTCTATTTCAGCACGCACACGCACCCAGGGAACATTATCCTGCACAATCGGCCCCTCAAGTTTGCGCACCCGTGTGCCATTTGGCAGAGCGGTGATAACATTGGAATTGGTAAGACCGGGCTGATCACGAATATTGAGGGCCGTGGCATCACTAACCACATAGATCTCACCCGGATCGCTTCCCGGCAACCAGTCCGGAATGCCGAAGCCAATATCAATGGCAAACACCCGGTCCACGACATAGCTTGCCCCCGCGTAACTCACAAACGCCACGACAAGCAGCAACAGGCTAATAGCAATCCAGCCGCGCAGGCCATGCTGCCAGGCTTTCTGACGGAGCGTGGTTGTGTCGAGTGGGCGCAGTCCCTGGTCGCGCCGCCGACGTTTGCGGGGGGGGGTTGGTTGGGCCGGTGCCGCCGGTTGGGGCGGAACATAGGCCGGTTCCGGTGCCGGCGCAAGCGGTGGTGCCGGTGCGGGTGCGATGGACGGTGACGCGGGTGCCGACGCGGGTTGGGGTTGGGGACGGCGCGGTGATGGTGACACCGGCAGGCGCTGCGTGTCGGTCGTCAACTCACGCCAGAGTTTATCCAGCGCCTCGCCAAAGGCCGCCGCCGTGGGGAGACGCCGCGCCGGGTCACGCGCAATGGCACGACCAATCAGCCGCTCCAGGGCAGGCATGTAAAGCAGCGGTCGTACCTGCGCAATGGGCGGGATGCGCGCTGTGAGGTGCGCCTGCGAGATAGCCCACGGATCGCTCCCGGTGACGGGGCGTGTCCCGGTGATCAGCTCATAGAGCAGCAATCCGAGAGAATAGACCGTACTGGCCGCACCGGCCGGCCGGCCCTCGGTACGCTCCGGCGCGCGGTAGTGCGCCACATCCAGCGAAAAATCATCAGGCGGAACAAACCAGCCCTCGACCAGCTTGACGCGGCCCTCTTCGGCCACCACGATATTGCTGCTACTGATCGGTGGGTACGGCTGATTACGCTCCTCACAGAGCGCAACGGCACCCGTTATCTGGCGCATATAGAGCAGCGCCTGCTCCGGTGTCAGCACACCCAGGTCGCGCAGCGGTCGCCCGGTCACATCTTCCGTAATCATGTAAGGACGATCATTCGCAGTACCGCTGTCGAAAACTTCGGGCAGCGCCGGATGCGAACATTGGGCCGTTGCGTGCGCAAGCTCCATAAATCGCCGATGGAGTTGCTCCCGGTCGCTTAACTCTTTGCGCAGCAGATGCAGCAGCACGGTGCGGCGAAGGCGCTCGTCGGTCGCCCGATAAACCGTTGCCAGGCGGCCTTCGCCGAGTTCTTCAATTACCCGGTAGCGCCCAAAAATCAGGGGCGTTGCCGTTTCTGGAGAAGGCGTCTCAGTCATAGTGCCACTTCTACCCACCGTTCGGGGCCAGTTGTAATCCAGGCTGCCATGTCGCAACAACAGCTATGGTATATATACCGTATTGGTGTAGCAGAGAGGATTATAGCACGCGGTAGGGTGACAGTGCAAAAGTGCCGGAAGCAATGACGTGCCGAATGCCGCACCAGCGGACGTTGCTGGTCGCAGGATCTCAAGACCAGGACCACGCCCAGGTGGAATCTTGCTCACCCAACGTGTCAAGCAGATTGAGTCCCAGTTGCTCGGCAATAAAGTCGCCCAGCGCGGCAGTATCGGGAAAACTGATCACAGTTTCGGCTTCGCCATCGTTATAGGCCACGCGCCAGATCTTTCCCAACTGTTCATCCTGCCAGACACGCAGATCATATGTTGGTGTCACCAGTGTTGTCCCCATAATCGCTCTTCCCTTTCCCGGCGTGCCTTCAGTTGCACGCAGCTATGGGTTGGTGCGCAGAGTTGCGCGTCGTTTGTTCTTTTCTTATCATATAGACGGACAAAAACAGGGTTTGGATCACGTTAATTGATGAGAGTTTGATGAGGCGCGGCGCAAAACAAGCTGATACGCTGCCGCAGGCGAATCGGGACTCCATTGGATGAAACGTCCGGTTTGCATGGCAACCGTGTAACTCGTGCCGGTCAGATAATCTAGATGAACGGGTTGCCCGATAAACAGCAAGGATCACCATACGCTATGTCCACACTATCAGAAGCTGCAAACCCTCAACTGCTTCCCGATGTCGCCCATGACCGGCAGGAACCGGGCGGCCTCTGGAAAACCCTGGCCCACCAGACCAGACTCACCCCGCCGCCACCTACGCTGAGCGCTTCATCTGATCCCGCCGCAACCACGACGCCAGGGGGATTGTGGGCCACGCTGCTGGAGCAGACCGATCTGGCGCAGTATTCCCCGGTACGGCAGACGGAGGTTGTCGAAGAGACGATCAGCGACGGTGAGCAAACCTACACCGTGCTGCGCAGCCCCAACGGCACCTACCTGCGCCTCTCCGCCGCCGAGTGCGAAATATGGCATGCAATGGACGGCACCCGAACCGTGGCACAACTGGCTACGCTGGGATTTCTCCGGTTCAAGCAACTGCTGCCCGTTGCCGGTCTGGTGCAGAATCTCAAGCAGCAGGGCTTCCTGACCGATACCCCGATCAATATTTACCAGCAGATCCAGCGCGGCCTGGAACAGCATACCGCCGAGGGTTGGGGTCGGCGACTGCTGAAGTTCTTGCAGGGGCGCACCTTCCCAATCCGGGGCATTGATACGCTGGTGACCCGGCTCTACCATGGTGCCGGACGGCTCTTTTTTACGCGTCCCTTTCTCCTGCTGCATGCCCTGGTCAGCCTGGCCGGGGTGCTAATCTTTGTGCAGACATTTGTGCATTCCACCGGGCCGCTCCAGGTGCTTGCAGTTGATGGCGTCACCACCAGCCTGCTGGCGCTCTGGGTGGCGCTGCTGATCTCGTTCGGGTTGCATGAACTGGCCCATGCGCTGGCGGTGAAACATTATGGCCGCACCGTCTGGAGCGGCGGCGTGATGCTCTACTATGGCATGCCGGCAGCGTTTGTCGATACCAGCGATATCTGGCTGGCCGGTCGGCGGGCGCGAATAGTTGTCTCGGCGGCCGGGCCACTGTCGGATCTGCTGGTCGGCGGCGCGGCGGCCCTGGTTGCCGGTCTGTTTGCAACCG
>CAKZQX010000914.1 GCA_937141995.1 uncultured Chloroflexaceae bacterium
GTGGCTACCCCGCACGCATAGCGCCGTCGCCCTGATTGCGCTGGCGCTGGGCGGCGTTATCGGGGGCGCGGCGGCATTCGGTCCGCTCTCTGTGGCCGCCGCGCTGCTGGGGCTGGTTGTGGGCTACGCATTGCTGACCAGCGTGGCCGCCGGGTTAGCCGGCGTGGTGGCGATCATCACGCTCCTGCCTTTTGGTACCCTGCCCTTCAAGGCGATTATTACGCCGAATTTTCTTACGCTGGCCCTGGCCGGCCTGCTGATGGTCTGGGTGCTGCGGCTGCTGGCTCGTAGTGATACCTATGACATCCGCCTGACACCGCTGGGCCTGCCGCTGCTGGGGTTTCTCGGTGTCACCTTCTTCTCGCTGATCCTGGGGGCACGCGGACTGCCGGATACCTTGACGTTACATAACTATGCCAAGTTTGTGCTCGGCGTGCTCTTTTTCTTCAGTATCGTCAACTGTGTGCGCACGCGCGAGCAGGCGCGCTTTATCCTGCGCGTCACTGTTATTTGTGGCGGCCTGGCGGGGTTGCTGGGCCTGCTGCTCTACGCTCTGAATGACCAGACCTCGCTGCAACTGCTGGTTAGTCTGGGGCGCATCGGTTATCCCACCGGCGGGCGGGTGTTGCGCTATGTCGAAGATGATCCGGGTGGCCTGGAACGCGCTATCAGCACTTCGGTTGATCCTAATAGCTACGGTGGGATGCTGGCGTTGGTCGGCGCGCTGGCCGCCGCGCAACTCTTTGCCGAACGTCCGCTATTGCGCCGCCGGCAACTAACGAGTATAGTGGGAGTGATGGGAATCGCCCTGCTGCTGACCTTTTCGCGAGCGGCACTCTTCGGGTTGATTATCGCTATCGTCTACCTGGCAACGCTGCGCTACCGCCGGCTCTGGTGGGCCATGATCGGTGGCGGGGTGCTGCTGCTTGGTCTGCTGGTCGGGCTGGGCATTGCTGAAGAATTTGCATTGCGGGTAGTCGAGGGAGTGCAGTTTCAGGATCAGGCGCAGCAGATGCGTCTGGCCGAGTATCAGAATGCGATCAATATTATTGCGCGCTATCCGGCTTTTGGCATTGGTTTTGGACAAGCTCCCGATATCGATCTGGTCGCCGGGGTCAGTAGCATCTACCTGGCGATAGCGCAGCGCATGGGGTTGGTTGGTCTGCTGGCTTTCCTGAGCATCGTTGGAGCCTGGTTTCTGTTTACCTGGCAGCACCTGTGGCAACTCGACGCGGAGCGGGCCGGGTGGCTCCTGGGCACGCAGGCGGGCCTGGTTGCGGCCCTGGCGGTTGGACTGGCCGACCACTACTTCTTTAACATCGAATTCAGTCATATGGTCGCGCTCTTCTGGGGTTGCGCCGGACTGGGAGCGGCGATTGTGTATCTTCGGGATTAGATCAATGGCGAAATCGACAACACCTCCAACAACTTTCACCCTCGCCAACATCGATCCACGCTGGGTCGGCCTGGCCTACGGGCTGTTTGCTTTGATCCTACTGGTCTACGAACTTTCACTACGACCAGTAGCAGTAGCATCCGGGCTGCCCCCAACGACGGTGCTGCTGCTGCTGGCGTTTCTGTTTACTGCCCCGCTCACCGGGGCGCTGTTATCTCCCCAGACGAAATGGCAGCGTATCAGCGGCCAGATGTTAATTGTCGTGGATACGGCGCTGGCGCTGGGCATTATCACTTTGAGTGGCGGGCATGCCTCTCCCTTCTGGATGGCCCTGTTGATCCCGATGCTGACGGCGCTGTTGCTGCTACCGCGTTCGGCGGGGGTAGGTGTGGCGGCGGCGGTCTGGCTGGGGTATGGCGCGCTGACGCTGCTGGGGCCGGTGGTGCCGCAACGCGCGATCACCATGGCCTGGTTGCTGCAAACGGCGGCGATCTGGCTGTTCCTGTTTCTGCTTGAGCATATCATCAACGGGCAGGAGACGCTGCGCGCCCGCGCCCGCAGTCGTGAGCGTGCCCTCCAGAGCTTCCTGGCGGTCTCGAACCGCCTGCGGGTTTCGACAAAAGTACAGACGGTGCTCGAAGAGGTCGCCGGCGCGGTGCAGGCAGCCGGGGATTTTGATTGTGTGACGCTCAGCCGGATGGAGTGGCGTGTTGGGAAGGCGCAGGTTGCGGTGGCGATTGGCGCAAGCGGCCGCCGTCTCACGGCCGTGGAGGGGCTGACGATTCCCTGGGAAGAGTTTGCGGCGCTGTTTGAGCAGGGCCGTCCGCTCGATGACCAGACAATTACCTGCAGCAAGCTGCCTTTCCGTTCGATCCGCAATGAGCAGCACCTGGTGCTGCCGCTGGTCGGGCAATTTGGCGAAATCCATGGCATCCTGACCGTCTCGCTGACCCGCTTCCGGCAGGCGGCACTGCGTGAGGCTCTGCCGCTGCTCAAGCTGCTGGCAAACCAGGCCGCAGCCGCCCTGGACAACACATCGCTCTTTATCACGCTGGAGCAGCGCGTCCAGCAGTCGATCTTTGATCTGGAGGAGACGGCGAATGATCTGCGGCGCGCGCGTGACCGGGCCGAGGTGCTCTACCATATTGCGCGCGCGCTGGCGGTTACGCTGGATGAGCGACAGGTGCTGGAGCGGGCGCTGGCGCTGGTGGCCCAGTCAACCGGGGCGGAGCGCGGCGGAATTATGCTGGTGGAGCCGGATACCGGGCGGTTGGTATTCCGCACCACGCTTGACCGGCGCAAGAGTAGCAGCCTGCATGGGCTGGAACATGGGCGTGGGCTGGCCGGCTGGGTGTTCCAGCATCGCCAGATGGCGCTGGTCAGTGATACGGCGAAAGACGCGCGCTGGGAGGTGCGTAGTACCTACGACATGCGCTCGCGCTCGGTGCTGGCGGTGCCAATTCTGATCGAAAATGAGCCGCTGGGGGTGCTGATCCTGATCCACTCGGTGACGCATCACTTCAATGATGATCATGCGCAACTGGCGATGGCCGCCGCCAGCCAGGCTGCGGTCGCGCTCTCCAAGGCGCAGCTTTACCGCTATGTCTCGGAACAGAGCGATCGTTTGAGCATAACGGTGCAGCAGCGCGAGGAAGAGGCCAGCAAGAGCATGGCGATTTTGCAGAGTATCGGCGATGGCGTGGTAGTTGGCGACCGCCTGGG
>CAKZQX010000915.1 GCA_937141995.1 uncultured Chloroflexaceae bacterium
CGTTGCCGCTTTGCGGCTTTGCGCGAGCTAATCCGGCCGTATTTGAAAGGTATTGGGTCATGGGGCGACGGCCCCGGAGTGGGAGTCCCGGCTTCCGCCGGTTTCAGCCACACACCGGCGGAAGCCGGGACGCCTGGGGCACTGTCCGGTGGATCAGGGCACCCGGCATGCCGTGTGACCGACGCGCATCAGCTTTTCAGACAGTCTCTGAGATATGCTATACTATTCTGGCGGAATATCTATCCGTTTCTTGCTGATGCATCGTTAGTCGCGCTTTTGTACCGGATCGTGCATACGGTCCGTTCTGTTTCTATGATCGCACAGTAGATCGGAGAACACGGCCGGGTATTCAGATCGATTGAGTGCGATAGCAGCGTCTGACGGCCCGATGCTCACGCGACAGATGTTTGCGAAAGCCTGGTTGGGTGTATGATTGAACCATCTCATATCCTGGAACCGTCTCACATCCTGGTTGTTGATCAAGACACGGATACACGTTCCCTCCTTAAGAAAACTTTTGCCGAGGCGGGATATCGTGTTTCTCTGGCTGCCAGCGGTGAAGAAGCTCTTGCCTATCTGCACCTGATTACACCGGATCTTGTCCTGTTTAATCTGTTTTTGCCGGATAAAAATGGCCTGGAACTGACCCGCCGGCTCAAGGCCGATACATCCAAGCCGTTTATCCCGATTATTATTATTACTGAGCGCACCGATCTTGAAGCCAGTGTGATGAGTCTGGATGCAGGCGCAGATGATTTCCTGGTTAAACCGCTGGCCGTTGATGAACTGCTGGCGCGGGTGCGTGCGATGTTGCGGCTCCAGCGGGCGCAACGCGGCCTGCAGAATGAGCAACGCAAAACGGAACTGCTCCTGCATCTGACGCGCGAACTGGGCGCTTCGATTGAACTGGACACGCTGCTCACCCGTTTCCTGGATCATCTGGCCGATGCCGTCGGCGCTGTGCGTGCCAGTATTATTTTGCCCGACGAAGATAAGCAGACGGTTTGCTATTCCAGCAGTCGCAACCCGGCCACACCCCTCCTCAGTGATATTTTGCGCCAGGGTGTGGCCGGTTGGGTGCTCCAGGAACGGGTACCGTTGATTATTGACGATACGCGCGATGATCCGCGCTGGATCGGGAATGCCAGCTACCATTTTAATGTGCGCAGCGTGGCGGCAATGCCGGTGGTGCGTGAGGGGCGCGTGCTGGCCGTGATTACCCTGGTGCATCACACACCGGGGTATTTTAGCGAGCAACATATCGAACTGCTCAGTTCGGTGGCCGCACAGAGCGCAGTCGCGTTGGAGAGCGCGCAGCTTTTTAGCCTGACACAGCGCCAGAAGGAGTTGCTGGAGCGGCGCGCCGATGAACTGCGGCGAATCAATGAGATTAGCGCGCTAATGTCCGAACTGATGCAGCCGGAGCAACTCCTGCGACTTGTGGCCTATATGGTTCATCAGCAGTTTGGCTATCCCCAGGTGCATGTGTTGATGTGCGAGGGCGAGGATCTGGTGTTGCATTCCAGTGCCGGAATTATGCGCAGTGAGCTACCGTCGCTGTTGCGCTTTCCCATATCGCAGGGCATTACGGGTTGGGCAATCCGGCATCAACAAATTACCCGCGTGGAAGATGTACGCCTGGACGAGCGGTTTGTCAGCCTGCTGCCGGATGATGCCACAATCCGGTCGGAAATTGTGCTGCCGATTGTGCTGCGTAGCGAGGTGCTGGGGACGCTGAATGTGCAGAGTCCTGTGCCGGCGGCCTTTGGCCCGAATGAAGAAGCGATCTTGAGTGCGATCGTCAGTCAGTTGGGGATTGCCCTGGGGAATGCGCGCCTGTTGGAGAATGAACAGTGGCGCATTCGCCAGCTTAATCAAGTTAACAAGCTTTCGGTTGCGATTACCGAGCAACTTGATGCTATTCAGAATCTGCACCTGGCAGCCGACTCGGTGGCCCAGGCGTTTGGGGTCAAGCAGGCCGGGTTGGTCTTGCTGGATCATGAGGAAAGCCCGGAGCATATTCTGGTCGCGCTGCATGGGGGGGCAACGGCGGAAGATGAGCTATTTATCCGCCGCCATTTCGCCCGGGCTGATGTGCGGGCTCGCCTGCATGACCTGCGCGCGCCGCGTATTGTCACCGATGTGCAGAACAGGCCGGCATTGCAGGCACTACATCGCTTTTTCCAGGAGCGCGACGTTAACGCGCTGATTGTTGTGCCGCTCCTGACCGGTACCTATGTTATGGGCTTGATCGGCATTGATGCAACCGGCTGGGAAGATCGTATTGGGAATGCCGATCTGGAATTGGCAACGACGATCGCCAGCCTCATCATCCAGGTGATTGACAATGCGCGCCTCTATCGGGCCGTCGAGGATGAGCGCAGCACGCTGAATGCCGTCCTGCGTGGGGCCGCCGACCCCATTCTGCTGATTGGCCCGGACGATGAGTTGCTGCTTGCCAACCGCGCCGCCGAGGAGCGCTTTCATTTTGATCTGAAGCAGAACCGGGGCAAATCCCTGGGGCAACTCGAAGTCAACGGATATGGCGATCTGGTGCTGAGTGAGTTACTCCCGCTGCTCTCAGTGAATCTCAATCGGGATACCATCGGCAAGCCGAGCGAGCTGGTTCTGCCCGATCAGGAAACCACCTACAGCGTGAGTGTTGCCCCGGTACGCAGTACCGACGGCCAGCCGATTGGGCGGGTTGCCGTGCTCCAGGATATCAGCGCCATCAAAGCGCTGGAGCGGCAGGAGCGCGACCGGGTGCGTAGCGTGTTCCGCCGCTATGTCTCGCCGCCGGTTGCCGAGCAGTTGCTCAGCGCCGGGCAGGAGTGGGGCCGTCCCACTGAACGCCAGGTTGCCGTCCTCTTTGCCGACCTGCGCGGCTTTACCTCAATGACGGAGCGGCTTGAGCCGAATATCCTGATAGAGCAGATCCTCAACCGCTACTTTAACGCCATGACCGAGGTGCTCTACGAGTATGACGGAACCATCGACAAATTTCTGGGCGATGGCATTATCGGTGTGTTTGGTACGCCCATCAGCCGCCCGGATGACTCCCAGCGGGCCTTGCGATCCGCCATTGATATGCAGCAGGCGCTGGCACGGCTGAGTACCGACTGGTGTCAGGAGTTGGGCCTGGATATCGGCATGGGCATCGGTATCAGCTTTGGGCGCGCGGTCGTGGGCAATATCGGCTCCGAGCAGCGCCTGGACTACACGCTGATCGGTGATGTCGTCAATACGGCCAGCCGACTCTCCAACATTGCCCGGCCTGGACAGATCATTGTCTCCCACAACCTGCATAGTGCCCTGCCGCCCAACTGGAATGGTCCGCGCCAGTTGCGTCCCCTTGGCGCGGTGCCGCTCAAAGGTAAGCAAGATCCGCACCTGATTTTTGAGGTGTTGTACTAAAGCAAAATCTCCATTGAGCGCAGCAGCACGCGCTATGCAGGCTGAGAATTATTCATTTTCAGCTCTGGGGCAAGAGCTACCGATGGCCGCCGCGTGGCAGGCCGATGTGAAGGAGTCAACCCGGTGGGATGTTCAGGTGCCCCTGGTCGGAACCGTACGGACTGGTTTGACCGCGTGCCCGCCCCCGATGTATGCGCCACGATCACCGGAGCAACGACCATAACATCACCGGAGCAGCGCACAACTATGCCGGCATCGACAGCGCCACCGCACCGTCAATCGCGCTCTGTCTGCGGGGCAGCAATACCATCCTCGGAACGATGATACGGGAACGCAGGCGGCGGTTGCAGCAGCGCTTGCGGGTGAGTGTGTCAACTTGCCGGCCGTGTCCGCGGCGCTGACCGCGGATCAGATCAACTCTGGATTACGGTCTGAATGATGCCGGCCGGCAGGTGTCGGCGGATCGGGGGTTCCAGCCCCGGTAGGCGCTCTCCGGTTTTCTGCATGCGTGTTCCGTTTTATGAACCTCAACCGCCCGCAGGTTGTCCCGACGAACAAGCCTGTGGGCGGTTTTGGCATAGTCGCTAGCCTACGGACGCCGGATTACGGGCTACAGCCTACAGGGTATGCTCCATCATCCATCGTACGTCAACACATCGCGCACCGTGAGCCGGGTGGCATTCCAGGCCGGCAGACCGCTGGCAACCATTGCCAGCACGACCACGCCGCCCAGCCAGATCAGCACACCATCTACCGAGAAGGTGTAGAGCAGTGGCGCGCCGGTAAACAGGGTGCCTACCTGGGTGCTTAAAAACCGGCTCAGCGGGATTGATAGTACCCCACCAATTGCCCAGCTTAACAGGCCAATCAACACACCCTCGATCAGGACCAGGCGCAGCAGCGCGCCATCCGATGCGCCGATGGCCCGCATCACGCCAATCTCGCGGGTGCGCTCCAGCACATTGATGCTCATCGTACCCGCCAGCCCCAGACCGCCTACCAGCGCAATCAGTAGTGACATAATCGTAAGCAGCAGCGTGATAATATTGAACTGTCGCTCGCTCAGCTCCCGCTGGTTTGTCGCCGTTGTGGTATCGCTCACGCGGATGCCGCGACTGCGGAACTGCTCCTCCAGTTGCTGCGCCACCTGCGTTTGTGCGGCGCTGTCACCCGTGTTACGGATTGTCATCTGCATCTGGCGGGTTTCGCCGACCTCGCGTACTTCGCGGGCAAAATAGTCCACATTGGCATAGGCAATCTGGTTGTTCCCCAGTCCCTGGAATGTCCCCACGATCACCCAGGGCGTTTCGCGCCCCTTAGCATTCAAGATCACCTCGTCACCAATCGCAAGATCATCTTCGTTGTTGAGCAGATTGGCGCTGACGACGATTGCGTTTTCATCGCCGGGCAGCAGCCAGCGCCCGTCCACGATGCGTGGCTCAATCCGGGTGCGTGCCAGATCCAGCCCCTGGAAGGTAATTGCATCGCTCTCGGTATCATCGGGCCGCAGACGACGGGCCTGCACCGAGCGAATACTCTCGATGGAAGCGACTTCCGGTACCTCGGCGGCTACCTGTTCCACCTTGGCCGTGCGGTAGGCGCGATCAAAGCTGACCTCGACATCGTAGCGCACCAGCGTGGCAAACAGCGTGCTCAACGACTGGTTGATCGAGGCCTGCACGCTGGCAACGCTGATAAAGATTCCTCCTGCCAGCGTCAGTGTGGTCAGCGTGAGCAGCAGCCGCCCCTTGCGCCGGAAGGTATTGCGCAACGAGAGCATGAGCGGGCGCGGCAGTCCGCGTACAACCTGGAGCAACCGGTCGATCCAGCCTGTGCCGTAGCTGCCGCCCGTGCCGTCGCCATCAATGGCGTCGCGGATGGTAATATTGCTGCCGCGCAAGATCGGGATCAGCGCCGCCAGCAGCGGCACTGCCAGGCTCAGAAAGAGCTGCAAACCCAGCACCTGCGGCAGAAGCCCCATGGTTGCCGGGTCAAAGTTCAGAAAGCGCCCAAAGAAGACCGCAAATTGGGCGGCGGCCAGGCGCGAGAGGGGTACCGCGACGGCAAAGGCGAGCAGGCCAAAGATGGCTACCAGCACCAGGTAGAGCCCGACAATCTGGCTGCCACGCGCGCCAATCGCTTTGAGCACGCCGATCTGCCGGGTCTGCTGGGTCAGCAGGCCGGAGATCGTATTCGTCACCAGGAAGCCACTCAGAAATGCCATCAGAATGCCCAGTGCGCCCAGCAGAAAAACCAGCGGATCGAGCAGAAATGTGGCAATCGGGCTCTGCCCCGGATTGGGCGGCACAAACGAAACGGTGATCGCCCGTCCGCTGCGCTCGATCTGGTCGCGTACGGCGGCGGCGACCGTGTCAATGGCTTCCGGGTCATCCAGCAGGTGATCCTCGACGGCAAACTGCACCTGCGTAAAGTCCTGTGTCTCGCCCAGCCACTCCAGCGCATCCTCCGAAATATAGCCATAATATTCGCCAAACAGAAACACCGGCGGCGCCGACAGATCGTAGGTTGTGCCGACCAGCTTGATGGTGTAGCGTTCCTGGTCAAGCGTTTCGATCAGCAGTTCATCGCCGATTGCGAGATCCAGCCCAAGCATCTCGCTCAACGCCGCACGCTCGATCAGCATTTCGCGCTCATCGGGGATGCGCCCCTGCTCAATGGTGAACTGGCCGATGCGAATATCATCCCAGTCGGGGATTGCCCGCAGTTGCAGATCGGCCCACTCACCCGGAGCGGTCTGCATGCGGGCGCTGACCAGCGCGCGCCCCTCGGCCTCTTTCACGCCGGGAATATTGCGGAGGGCCTCAACCAGATCGTCGTCGAAGGCATCTTCCGGCGCAACGCCCACCGCGCCGGTAAAGGGGCTGACCTCCCGATATGCGCCGTTGAGCCCCTCCAGCATGCGGATGCGTGCCTCGGCAATCGTGCCGACGGCGAAGGTGCCCAGGGCAATGGAAAGCACCACCAGCAGCGCGCGTAGTTTGCTTCCCCAGATATCGCCCAGCACCTTGCTCCAGCGTGGATCAAGCAGGCGCAGCCGCAGGGGGCGCGCGGGCCGTTCGTTGCTGGATGCAGCGGCGGCCGGGGCGTCCGGTTGCGCCTGCTCCTGCTCGGCCTCCTGGTTTGGCTGTGTCTTGTGTAGCTCCATCATAGATGATCCGCGTTTCCTTTCGCTTCCTTACGGTTGTACTGTTGCGGCCGGCACATACGCTTCAGTTTGCGCATCCAGCGTCGCCGGGGCCGCATCTGCATCCATCACCAGCACCAGTTTGCCCCGGGCGCGCTGGGTTTCGCTATAACGGTGGGCTGCTGCCGCCTCTGCCGACGGATAAACCTGATCGATTACCGGGCGCACCTGCCCGGCGTTCATCCAGCCGGCCAGCGTCTCCAGATCGGTGCCACTCGGCTGGACAATGACCGACGCCAGCCGCCGCCCACTGAGACGCGCCAGCACCTGCGAGATGGGATTACCCACGAGCGGGTGGACCGAAACCAACTTACCCTGCGGAACCAGCACCCGCCGCCACTTGAGAAAGGGATAGTGACCAATCGCATCGAACACCCGGTCATATCGGTCGGTGCCATGGGTGATATCTTCTCTGGTGTAATCGCGCACCGCGTCGGCCCCGAGGCTGCGCACCAGATCGGCGTTGCGCCCGCTGCATACCGCCGTGACGCGCGCGCCCATTGCTTTGGCAATCTGCACCGCAAATGTGCCCACGCCCCCCGATGCCCCGTTGATCAGCAGATGCATATTCGGCTGAAGCTGCGCCTTATCCCGTAGCGCCTGGAGTGCCGTCAGCGCAGCGAGGGGCACGGCAGCGGCTTCCACAAATGACAGCTTTGCCGGCAGGGCGGCAACTGCCGCTGCATCCACGGCGACATACTCCGCGTAGCCGCCACCCGCGATAGTTGGCCGCATCGCGTAGACCGCATCACACGGTTGGACGCGTGTCACCGCCGAACCAACCTCAACCACCGTACCTGCGACATCAGCGCCGGGAATGTAGGGGAATGGTGAGCGCATCAGGAACCGAAACTGCCCCTGTCGGATGCGCCAGTCAGCCGGGTTGATCCCGGCGGCGGCGACATGGAGTAACACGCTGTTGGACGTGACTTCGGGGCGGGCCACCCGCAGCGGCTCCAGCACATCCGCCGCGCCATACTGTCGAAACCCGATTGCGTGCATCTGCTGTTCCATTAGGTATATGGCTCCTTACCAGTGTATCACGAGAATACGAAAAGTTTCATGCGCAACTACCAAACGATTGGTAGATTTTCAGAGGAAAAAAATTTGCGATCTGTCCGCGCGCTACCTTGGTCGTAGCCCGTTGAGCAGCGTATCGATCAGCGCGTAGGCCATCGCCGGGCGACTCTGCCGGAGCACATGTTCAGGCACGGCGTGCAGGCTCTCGATCATACCGAGCACTCCGCCGGCAATCAGGCCCAGATCCGCGTGATCAATCTCGCCACGCTGTTGGGCCTCCCGCAACGTTGCCTCAATCGGCAGCAGAACCGATGCATAGGCCACCTGCGACAACCGTTCCGCGTGTACCGGATCAATCGCGGGCATATCCGAGTAGACCATCCGCAGCATATCCATCGGCGGTTGTGATAACAGCCAGTCGGCCGCTGCGCAGAGTTTCGCGCGTACATCGGGGGCCGTCGTCTCTATCGCGTGGGTCAGCCCCTCCCGATGGTGCTGGAAGTTGCGCTCGGTCACTTCAATAAAGAGCTGCTCCTTGCCGCCCGGCGCATGGTGATACAGCGATGTGTGCCGAATACCGATCTCGGCGGCGATATCGCGCAGGGTCACTGCGGTGTAGCCTTTCTGCGCAAAGAGGCGTTCGGCCGCAGCCAGCACGCGTTCGCGGGCGTCCTTTTTGTCGAGCATGCCTGTCTCCCTACCAAACATCTGGTAGGTAATATACCAATGCTCCCGCCGGTTGTCAAGCAAGCGTTTGCACAATGAAACGACTTACGCATTGGATGATTAGAGCCTGTCTGAAACGGGTTGGTCATGGGGCGACGGCCCCGGCGCGGGAGTCCCGGCGTCAGCCGGGGTGTGGCCGGAACCGGCTGACGCCGGGACGCCGGGGGCGCTGTCCGGTGTCGCCGGGCACCCCGCATGCCGTGTGACCGACGCGCATCATCTTTTCAGACAGTCTCTTAAACCAGACGTTTGAGTATATGAACGGCTCGCTTCGCCTGCGGCAGCATGGTACTGTTTTTCTTTCACAAAAAATTTACGTTGTGAATTTTTTTGTGAAAACGATCTAGAGTCTTCCGCCCTGCCGGAGGCGGAATGTTCTTCCGGGTCAAGAATCGCGTAACTTGTGTCAATATCCGGACTAAAACTTCAAACGGTATCAAGCCGCATGTCTCCTGGTTGCATTTCCAGACCTATCGCTTACAAACCGCGCTTACGAAATGTTGAGGATGACCTGATTTTTGTGTGAATATTGATCGGTTCTGGCGTTCATATGCTATGTATGCTAAGATAGGCACAGGGTGGCATTTCTCATTGCGCAAGCCGGGTTTTACCTTCCGCCAGGGCATGTTCCTGAAATGCACGGCCACTAGGAGGAACGATATCCATGTGCTTAATGGAGACCATTTTCATCGTTGATGATAACCCCATGTTCATTGATCTCATTACCATTATCTTTGCCAATGAAGGATATCATGTCCGATCAGCCTGTGATCCAATCCAGGCATTGGATGAGATCAAAGCCAGTCCGCCCGACCTGCTGCTCATTGATATGGCGATGCCCCGCATGAGTGGTATCGAACTTGTTGCCGAACTGCAGCGGCAGGGCCTGAGTGAGATTCCAGTTCTGCTTATGACGGCAGGTGCCTATCGCCTGGAACATTTGCCCGAAAATATTCTGGATGTGTTTACCAAGCCGCTCGATGTTGCCGAGTTGGTGTCAATGGTACGCGGAGTCTATTGTCAGGAGAATGTTCTGGTGCCGGCACAGCATTGAATGTTTAGACAGATGTAACACACTCCTCCACCCCATTCTTCCCACTCACTGCTGTCACCTGCTGCCCCTTGGCTTCAGCGCCCGAAAGATATGCCATCTTGTCGAACGCCGTCCCTGCGTAGGGCGGCGTTTGGTTATTCATTGCGCCGCGCGGCGATCATGAATCGCCCACTTGTTCTAAAAACCTCTGACACTTCCCCTCTTGACATTGCCTGAACACCTGCTATAATCGAAACAGGTGTTCAGCCTTTTTGTGCGGAACAAATATGCAACCAATCGCGGTTATTGGCTCCCCCAACAGCACTACCACGTTTACCGTGGATATCCTCGAAACGGCACGCGACCGGGCGCTTGACCACGCCTGGGTAACGTTCGAGGTTGTCGAACGCTTCAACGGGAAAGCCTACCGCAAACGGGCGCTCTGCCAAATGGGCGGCATTGTGACGCGCAACCGCTGGCATGAAGATCCGGTGATCCGCGCGGTGATTAAGCATCAGGGTGCGCTCCCCGCGTTGAGCGGCGAGAGTGACCTGACCAGCGCGCAACTGACCGCCCTCGGTGTCTTCCTGCTGGATGAGGAGGGCCGCGTCCGCCGGCGTACTACCCTCTCGACGCCGCCCCCCAGTGGCACCCCAGTTTTCCCCGCCGATGCGCCCACGCTGCAAGAACTGGTCCATACCGAGCCGGGCATCTTCTACGCCGGGCAGTCTCCCGGCGATGGCCTGCCCGTCCCGCTGACGCTGCGCCACTTTGGGAGTACCGAGGAGGGTGGATTTGGCGAGGCGGTCATGCTGGGTGTTTTTGGGCAGACCCGTAGCGGCAAGAGCATTCTGGCGGCGCAGTTGTTGGCGGGGTTTGCCGCCAATCCGGGCATGGGCCTGCTGGTGCTTGATCCGCAGGGTGAGTTTGGTCGTGACCGCTTCGCCGCCGGTGATCATCGGGTGGACTTCAGTATCCGGCATCTGCTGGAGACGTTGCGTACCCGGCGTGAGGTGGTTGTCACCAACACCGACGAGGTTGCCCTGGAGGGAGCCGAAGCCTTTACTGAAACACTGCGGCGGCTGGGCTTTTTTGAGAGTCTGGGCTTCAAGGGTGCGAACAAAGAGCGTGAGGCCGGCGAACGTCTGGCGGGACTGCTCAATGAGTTGACCGGTGCCGACGGTAAGCGGCGGCCCGTCCGCGATCTGCGAGCGGCGGATCTGCCGCTGCTGGTGCGGGATCTGGCCCGCTTCGCCGATGTGATTTATGCCAGCCGCCCCGGGACCACCCCCGGCGAAGGCCAGCGGGCGATGGATGTGCTGGCGCGCTTTGAACTGGATGCCGCGCGCCTCAAGCGGGTCTGGTTGCAGGCGTTAACCGCCTTTCGCACCGATAGCGGGCGTGTACCGCTCTCGCAGGTGATCCAGCGAGTGCTGACCAACCGCGAGGTGGTGGTGCTCTCCTTTTCACAGGAACATGGCAGCGATGCAGTGCCCTACTTCCTGCTCAACGAGATCCTGACCCGCCTGCGCTATGTGATTCATCGCAGCTTCAACCAGGGCCGTAGCAGTAATGCGCTGGTAGTGCTGGACGAAGCGCACCTCTTTGCCGGGGAGCATGCCGGCGAGAACAGTGACGGTATCCGCACCCGCACCCTGCTGGCCCAGAGCGTCCGCATGACCGGCAAATATGGTGTTGGCTGGCTCTTTATCACGCAGACGCTGCATGACTTTGACAAGACCATCCTGCGCCAGCTTCAGGTCAAGATCTTTGGGCAGGGCTTCAAGATCGGCGCGGACCGCGAGTTTGTCGAGACTGAACTGGGCAAGGAGGGGTTTGCGCGCTACTGCTCACTACCCGACCCCAAACGCACCGGGCGCTACACCTTTATGATCACCGGCCCCATTGTCGCCCTGGGTTCGCTGGGAACGCCGCTGGTGCTTCAGGGCTTCCGTAGCAGTTTCGACCTGATGCGGGCGAATGCGCACTGCTTCGCGGAACCGGCCCCCGTTTAAAATGATGGCTTTATGCACAGGAGTTACGCGGTCCCCGACCTGGAAGCTCATGTCGCCTCCGGCAGTGTGACAAAAGATAAAAA
>CAKZQX010000916.1 GCA_937141995.1 uncultured Chloroflexaceae bacterium
CACCCCCGCCGGTTAACTCGGTATGTTCCAGCACGATGGTACTGTTGGGGCGACAAAAAATCGCTTCCCAGCGGGCACCGGTATCCGACACAAAGCGAATAGGTTGACCCGGCGCGCCGAGCGCCAGCAACCGCGCGCCATCAACAAAGATGGCGACCCCCACACCCAGCCGTATCTCTACCCCTGGCTCAATAATTAGCGTTGAACCGGGTGCCAGTTGGACATCACGTGATAAGATAACCGGACTCTGCGCACTTGTCCAGCGGATCTCGCCGGCCAGCACATCTACCGGGATCGCCGTAGGCAGCGGTGTAACCGGCACCACCGGGGCAACCGGCTCGCCGGGCACAACCGGAGGCGCTCCATCCACCGGTTGGCCGGTCGGCTCTGTTACTGGCGGCCCACCGGGTTCTTCCGGTTGAACGGGCGCGGGTTGGGTCGGGTCCGGCTCCTGGCTCAGATCCTGCGTCGATGTTGGTCGTGGTGCCGATGTTGGCGGCGGCGGCGACGTTGGTCGTGGTGCTGATGTCGGCGGTGGGGGCGAAGTCGGCTGCGGTGCGGGATAGCCTGCATCCGGTGTTTCCGTAGCTGTTGGCCGGGGTGTTGGCGTTGTGCGCAGGGGCGCAAAGGTTGGTAGCGTTGTACCGTCACCCTCAGGCGTTGGCCCTGCTGTACCAGGAGTCTGGCCTGGCACAGGATACCCGGTTCCCTCAGCCGTTGGACCACTTGGCGCAGGGTATCCCCCTGCGCTGGTTGGACTGGGCGTTCCTGCTCCAACGACACCGGCAGCGGGTGAACCAGTCGTAGTCAACTGCGCGGTGGCAGTCTGGGCCACGGACGTTTCCGCCAGTGCCGTTTCGGCCACAACCGTTTCCGCCACCTGTTGCGCGATCTGTTCTTCATCCTCAACTGGGAATAAGAAGGTCAGAATAACCGCCAGGATAAGGAAGGCAAGCGCTCCCAGTAATACCAGCATATCGCGGCTGATGCGGAGTGAACCAATCCGTATTGCACGATCGTCCTGATCTTGATCAAGCTCATCGTCGTCGAGATCAAGATCTTGCAAATCGTCATCGTCTTGTCGCAAGGCGCTCTCCTTCGACGTGATAACCGTTCGCAGTGGGTCTTATCATAAAGGCAGAGTGGCGGGAATGCAAGTGGCCGGGTCGTGATGTATGCAAATTGTCATCTCGGTTATAGGGGTTCCGCGGTAGTGTTCAAACTGCATGTTTGACAAGGTGAAAGCGGTCTTCGCCTGCGGCAGCATAGTACTTCTTTCCCGCGTAACACCTGTCAGTAACACGAGTTACGCGGTCCCTCTCTCGGGAGTTGATATCGCCTCCGGCAGGGCGGAAAATTCCATGCTTGTTCACAAAAATTTTACACAATGTGTAAAATTTTTGTGAACAAGATAAAAATGGTCCCCTGCTGCCGCAGGCGAGTCTGCCATTCATCGGGTCAAACGTCCTGATTCGCCTCCAGCAGGGCGGAAAATACGAGCTTTTT
>CAKZQX010000917.1 GCA_937141995.1 uncultured Chloroflexaceae bacterium
ACGGCTGCGGAGATCAAACAGGCCTATTTTACACAGGTACGCAATCACCCACCGGAACGTGATCCCGAAACGTTCAAGCGGATCAGGGCCGCCTATGAGCGTCTGCGTGACCCGGAACGCCGCACCGAAACCGATATGCTGCTGCTCAATGTCTGGCCTGAACCGGCCCGCAAGCGCCGACCGCCGAAGCTGGATCTGACCCTGCATCACGAAGATGTGCTGACGGCCGCGCGGGCGCTCACCGATCTGGAGCGCACCGACTGGCGCGAGCATTATGCAAAAATCAAACTATGAAGATGAAGCACCCTACGCCAGACATATCCCGGGCGAAGGTACTGGTTGAGCGCGTGCGGCGGATGCTCGGCGGCAGAAGTTTGCACCAGAGAGATCCGCACACGCTGGACCAACTGACGGCTCCATTACAGGCCCGCTTAGACACCATCGAGCAGCGACTGGCGGATCTGTCCCGGCAGATGCAGGCTGCCAGTGGCGCGCAAAACGGTCACGCGGTAGACCAGGTGCATACACGCCTGGAAACCATTACCCATCGTCTTGAGGATGTCTCCCGGCAGATCGCGGCGACTGGTGCAACCCGCAATGGGGGGGAGAGCGAAACCGTCCGTGATGCCATTGCTGCCCTGGAAAAACAGATTAGCCGGGCCGGGCGCGAACAACTCAAGGCCAACTCGTTGACCGAAGCTCAGACCGAAAAGCTCTCCGCCGCGCTGGAGACGCTGCGCGCCGATAACGCGCGCCGTGATACCGAACTGGCAACTGTGCGCGAACAGATGCATGCAGCAGAGGCCGCCGCGCGCCAGGATGTTATCCAGGCCATTTTCCCGGCCCTGGATGGCCTGGATGAAGCAATCCGCTCCGGGGAGCAACTCCTGGAACAACCCGAGGCAGCGCCACCCTCCGCCACATTTTTTGAACGGATGTGGATGCGCAAGGAGCCACCATCGGAAGATGCTGCTACAACCCTACGCGCAGGCATGTCGGCCTGGCTGGTCGGGCTCACCTTTGTTCGTCAGCGGTTGCTGGATGTGCTGGCGGCAGAAGGCATACAACCCACTAGCGCCGCGGGCGAACCCTTTGACCCGGAGGTACACATTGCCATGGACGTTGTCCCCGCCAGTGCCGAACTACCGCCGGGGATCGTTGCCACGGAGCTACGCCGGGGCTATCGGAGTGGCAACCGGGTGCTCCGCCATGCCGAGGTTGCCGTAAGCAGTGAACGGACTGAGCCGTCGGTCGGAGACGCGCAGATGTAGGACGGTCGGTGCGGCGTGCCGGGTATCTCACAGGTGGAGACTCTGTGCGGTAGGGACGCGCTTCTGTGCCTCCGCAACCCGTGCCGGGTACGCACGCGACCATAGATTCTCTTATGATCCGGGAGTCGAAATGAGTACAATCATTGGCATTGATCTTGGCACAACCTTCTCTGCGATGGCGTTGGTACGCGATGGGGTGCCGCAAATCCTGGCCCATGGCGATGAACGCATTATGCCTTCCGTAGTTGGCTTCACGCCCCAGGGAGCGCTCCTGGTCGGGACACCCGCACGTAATCAGTATGTCCTCTACCCGGAGCAAACGGCACGTTCAATCAAGCGCCAGATGGGCCAGAATGTGCGCATACCGCTGGGCGAACGGGATTACACTCCCCAGGAAATCTCTGCGCTGGTGCTGCGTGAACTCAAACGTAGTGCCGAGGAGCAGCTTGGACAATCCGTTGAGCGTGCTGTAATTACCGTTCCAGCCTACTTCTCCGACGCCGCGCGGCAGGCGACCCACGAGGCGGGGGAGATTGCCGGGTTCACGGTGGAGCGGATTATCAACGAGCCAACGGCGGCGGCGCTGGCCTACGGGATGGATCGTACTGATGAGCACCAACTGGTAGCGGTCTATGACCTGGGTGGCGGCACATTCGATGTTTCGATCATTGAACTGGAGTCCGGGGTGGTGGAGGTGCGCTCCAGCCACGGCAACACGCAACTCGGCGGTGATGACTTCGATGAGCGCCTGGTTGACTTTCTGGCCGAGCGTTTTACCGAAGAGCATGAGGTTGACCCCCGCACCGACCCACGCGCCCTGGCCCGCCTGACCCGCGCGGCCGAGACGGCCAAGATTGCGCTCTCCAGCCAGCCGTTTGTGCGAGTGCGCGAAGAGTATCTGCTGACCGAGGATGGTCGTCCTCTGCACCTGGACGTTGAAGTGGCGCGGGTTGAGTTTGAGAACCTGATCAGCGATCTGGTGGAGGGCACCCTCGAGGCGCTTGATGCCGCTCTGCAGGATGCCGAAATAACGGCGGAGGATCTCAGCCATGTGCTGTTTGTCGGTGGGAGCACGCGCATCCCCCTGGTATGGCAGATGGTCCACGACCATACCGACCTCGAACCGGACACAACGGTAAACCCGGATGAAGCCGTAGCACTGGGTGCGGCGGCCCAGGCGGCGATTATTGCCGGCGAACCGCTTGAAGCGATTCTGGTCGATGTCACCCCCCACTCGCTCGGCATTGAGGTTGCCGAACTGGAGTTTGGACAACTTATTCCTGACCGCTACAACGTAATTATCCAGCGCAACACAACCATTCCCACCTCACGCTCGGAGGTCTACTCGGCGCTGCATCCCACGCAAACGGCGATTGAGATCAAGATCTATCAGGGCGAGCATCCAATTGCCTCGCGGAACACGCTGCTGGGTGAATTTTTCTTTGACCAGCTTAAACCGGAAGTTCCCGGTCAGCCACCGCGCGTGACAGTGCAGTTTGATTTTGATGTCAATGGCATTCTGCATGTCTCAGCGGTTGATCGGGGCAGCGGAAAGCAGGCCCAGACCAGCGTCAAAGCCGCGCGTGCGCACCTCAGTCCATCGGATATAGCCACCGCCCGTACCGATCTGGAGCTTCTGGAAGATTGGGAAGCTCCGGAACTGGCCGAAGTCGTGAATGCCGCCCTCCAACCTGACCCGGAAACACTGGCGCTGCTGACCCGCGCACAGCGAGTAGTTGCGGAGGGGCAAGGCGACACCAGCGCCCTCCAGGAGACGATTGCCGCCCTGGAAGCCGCTATGCGACGTAGCGATGAGTCAGCCGTTGAAGAGCACTCGGAGACGCTGCTGGATCTGTTGTACGAACTGGACGAGGAGTAACCCCGGTTGCTTCCATCCTGGCGGATTATAAAACCGGGTTATTCCCTATATCGCTAAACGAGAGTCCCGGTTTATGAAGTTTGAATTTGTAATCCGGACAACGACGGATCGGCGTCTCGGCTGAGGATTTCCGATCGTTTTCACAAAAAATTCGCACTTTGTGCAAATTTTTGTGAAAACGATAAATCACGTACCATGCTGCCGCAGGCGCATCGGCGCATCGTCTGATCAAACGCCCGGTTTGATCGCCCACCGCGTAACGCGTGTTATTGAACAAAATGTGGCTCTCTGAGCCACATTTTGTTCGCATCAGACAAAAAAGTAAAAAGTCTTAACCCACACTCAGGGCGCAATCAGCGCCAGACAGGTGCTACTCCCACTACTCGCCAGCGCATTGGGCAGGGGGAAACAACTAGCAACCGTAGCACTGGTTGCGGGCAGGGCGGCACCGCTCGCCAGACCGAGCACAATCAGGAAAATGACCAGCGCCA
>CAKZQX010000918.1 GCA_937141995.1 uncultured Chloroflexaceae bacterium
GTACTGCTGAGCCGTTGTGAGATCACAGCCCAAAATACTACTCCGTGCTGCAAAGTCGTCAATCCGTGCGATATTCATAGCCGACCAGGCCGATTTCCGCGCCCCATAGTAGAGTTCACCGAGTACGATAATCGGAACAAAGACCTCGTCAGCACTGACCAGTTGGTGCGTAACCGTCGCATCATAAAAAGACTCTTTCTGTTGGTTGTCTTCTGTATATCTACGGCGCGGAGACCGTCTCCTTCAGGTGACGGAGGAAGCGCCGGGCAACACGTTTGTTCTTGCATCCTGGCGTGATAGGTGGTATAATTGTCCTATGACACAAACACTCTCCACACGTACCATATGTTGTAAATTGTCGCTTGACCAACCGTCTGCTGATGCCATGCGTGCAACGGCTGTGGCGTTCAATGCGGCTGCCACCTATTGCGCATCGGTTGCGTGGGAGATGGGCATCACAAACAAGAACAAACTCCATCATGTTGTCTATGGCCCCACCCGCAGCGAGTACGGATTGGGGGCACAACTGGCCTGTTGTGCCAGGGATAAAGCGGCGGAAGCTGTCAGGGCGGCACACGCAAACGGTTCGGATACCTGTCCGACGTTCAGACCGGAGAGCAGTATTCGGTATGATGCTCGCACGTATCGACTGATGAGTATGGATCGCGTAAGTCTGAACACGATCCACCGGCGCGTGATGGGACAATTGGTGTTGGGGGAGTATCAACGCCGCCATCTGTACGACACGACCTGGAAGATTGGCGGCGCGGAACTGGTGCAGCGTGATGGGCAGTTCTTTTTGCACATCACGCAGACCAAGCTCAACCCTACGCCTGACGAGCCGACCGGCTTCCTGGGGGTTGACCTGGGCATCGTGAATCTGGCAACCGATAGTGATGGCGAGACGTTTAGCGGTGAACAGGTGAAGCAGGTTCGTGAACGTCGATTTCGCCAGCGACAGCGGTTGCAGCAAGCCACTACGAGACGTGCCCGTTGGCGATTGCGTCAGCTTGCGAAAAAAGAAAGCCGGTTTCAGAAAGATGTGAACCATCAGATAAGCAAACAACTGGTACGCAAAGCGAAGACGGAGCGTAAGGCACTGGCGCTTGAAGAACTGACCCACATTCGCACGCGCACAGACAATGGTTGGAGACGCTCGCAGCGTCGTCTTCGCACGAGTTGGGCCTTTCGACAATTGCGCACGTTTATCGGCGATAAAGCAGCACAGGCCGGTGTGCTGGTGGTAGCGGTTGACCCGCGTAACACCAGTCGCACCTGTGCGGTGTGTGGCTATTGTGATAAGCAAAACCGAAAGACCCAATCCCACTTCTGTTGCCGCTCATGCGGTTATACTGCTGCCGCTGATACGAATGCTGCCGTAAATATCGCTTTTCGGGCCGTCCGTCAACCGGCCTATGGTGCTGCGCCGTTTTCGAGCGGAGGAGCGAGCACAAGCTGCCTGCTTTAGCTGGCAGTAGTTGACAGCTATTACCCTTCAGGCCAACGTTGTTATCCTGGTTCCATTATACACAGTCTTTGGAAGGTCGGTGCTGGTATACCGAACAAACATTCTATCGGGTCTTGGAAGGAATGAGATTGATAGCTCGCCACCCAACGCCCCGCGTCAGTCGCGCCGCTGGCAGCATTGTGAAGCGAGACGAGTAGCGGCACGAGAAAGGTGATATAAAAAAACACCCAAGTTCAGGGCCGCGCCAGCGGCGTCGGACTGCACGCGGTGGTTGGGTGGCCTTGTCGCTCGAGGTTATTCTGTGTCTACAATTCACCCTGCGTTACTATTCTGTTTAAACTGAAATAAAGCATAAACAACTCCTTGCCTAAAAGAGCAAGTTTTTTATCTCTCTTTAATCTTTCCAAGTCAGGGCTGTATAAACCCTTTCCTCTAATTTCCAGAAGAACTTTGACTATTTCGACCATGACCGCGTCTCCTTAAGTACAGTATCTATAACTAGCGATTATACAGATTAAAAGTATTGGGGTCAAATAGTTTGACACAGTTGAAGTGACCTTCTTTATTTTTGATAAAATCTATTATTTAGCCACCCAACATGAAGTAGACGGCGCTTTTGCCAACTACACTCACCATGTACGTGCTACACGGCGATCCGGCCTGCGCCACCCGCCATACCTGTGCTACACGGCGATCCGGCCTGCTCTACCCGCCTTCTATTCTACGACGCTGCGCATTCGCCGCCTCTGCCAGTCTTCTGTCATGCGCTACGGCACATGCGCCGACACCCGCCGTACCCGTACGCCACGGCGATCCGGCACGACCCCAGTCCTCCATACGCACCCTCCCGTAACCTCCAGGCTGTTCAGACGGTTCTATGGAATACCAGATCCTTTTACACCGAAAGCCAATGAGCATGTCTGAACCAACACATCCCCCCAACCGGCTCGATCAGGTACGCGTCGCTATCCGCCGGAAACACTAGTCACTCCGCGCCGAAGAGACCTATGTCGGTTGGGTGCGTCGCTTCATCCGCTTTCACCCGTTGCGCCGGCGTCGAACCCGTGGCTGCTGTCCGGTGTAGCAGGGAGAACCCGGAATGGCACCCGGCCGCAACGTCCTTCGCCCGTGCCCTGAATGGGAGCTGCCGTAGCGCGTGGCGCACCGCGCCGCCATCCACACTGCCTCCATGCCGGACGCCGGCCCATGTGTCCGATGTCTACCCAGGTAGACACTGGCACGCAGGGGTACCGGCGATCCATTTCCGTGATCTCGATGCCAAGCCCGGCGGACACCCAGGGTAACGCCAATCTGCAGGCCGCGCTCGCCGGTATCCCCGGCAACCGGCACTGGCTGTGGCGCGGTGGACAGCGCTTTACCGCCCGCCTGCAGCAGGAACTGCGCAGCGCCTGTGACGAACTGGACATCCCCCGCCTGGGGCTGCACGGCTTCCGCAATCTGTTTGCGGAAGAATATCTCATGCGCGCCCGCCAGCGCGGGCTGAGTGAGCCGGATGCCCGCCGCGAGGTCAGCCGCTTGCTGGGTCATACCCGGATCGATGTAACCTACAACTATGTCCCGAAACTCGGCAGCGGACCAGACACACTGGACAGGAGCGGCCAGGCCGCGGCGCAGCGCTCCTCCACGTCCACCGGCGGCAATTGCTGGAGCCGGGTGAGAAACACGCGTGCGCCGACCGGATCAGGATGGTGCGCAGCCAGGGCATAGGCCAGCGCCCAGTCTCCGGCATCCGCCGCCGCGAACAGCCGGACCTCCAGCGTGGCCGGGTCCGGTGGGGCGGCGGCGACCACGCCGGCGGCAATCCAGCCGCGTACATCCAGGCCTCGCTCCAGCATGCCCGCCGGATCATCGCTGTAGGGTCGCCAGATCTGCGCCCGCTCTCGCAACACATCCCGCCAGTAGGCAATCGGCGTCTCTCCGCCGGTGTCGTTGTCATAGGCCAGCAGCACCGCCGGAGCCCGCGCAATCCGGCTGATCCAGCGCAGGGTGCGCCCGCCGGTGGTCCCGGTGGCCACGGCGGCGCAGAGATCACCCGCTACCTGCTGGATCGCCAGCGCATCAAAGGCCGCCTCGACCAGGACGAGCGGCCGGTCGGGCCGGATTGTGTCGGCGTTGTAGACGGCGTTCGCGCTACCGGGAAGGCAATAGTATTTCGGGTCGCCGGTGGGCCGCCGAATGACCACCCGCCAGAGCTGTCCATCACTGAACCAGGGAATCACGATGCCACGCGGCAGCCAGAGCCGGGGACGCTCCCCGTCCGGCGCCAGTCCCCAGGCCGACCGGGGCACCCACGCATCATGGGGATGGTAGCCGAGCTGCGCCGTGGCAATCGTGTCGG
>CAKZQX010000919.1 GCA_937141995.1 uncultured Chloroflexaceae bacterium
CGGCACGTTCGCGTTCCTGCTCGGCACGTTCGCGTTCCTGCTCGGCACGTTCGCGTTCCTGCTCGGCACGTTCGCGCTCCTGTTCGGTGCGCCGCCGTTCTTGCTCAACACGCCGCTCTTCTGCTTCGGCACGCCGCCGTTCTGCTTCCCACTGGCGCTCCAGTTCGGTATAGCTTAGGAACCGCTGCCCATCGGGACGATAGATGTGAAGCGTATCGGGCTGAAGCGCGAAGCGGATACCCAGGCGTGGGCTGGTCCACTCCTCAATTGCGTCAATCATCCGTAGTTGCCCTTCGGAACGCAGCCAGCCGCTCAGCTCATTTTCATCAGGATCGTAGATATAATACTCCTCAACACCATAGTCATTGTAGAATTGCAGCTTTGTAGCCCACTCTTTCAGCGTGTTTCCCGGCGATGCAACTTCAAACACCACCTGCGGCGCAATCTGGTCCTCTTTCCACTGCAGGTATGCACCCCGGTCGCCTTTGGGACGACCAAACACAACCATGGCATCGGGCGCGCGCCGAATCGCCGGCCGGCCTTGAACCGGGTACCAGAGCAGGTCGCCGGCAACGAACACATCCGGAGCATCCCGATAGAGGGCATCCAGGCCACCCTGGATTGTTACAATCCAGCGAAACTGGCGGGTATTATCAGCCATTGGTTGTCCATCACTGGTGGGGTAGGTTATTTCGTCGCTAACTATTTCGGCCGGAAGGGTTGTGGTCATACAACTATATCCCTTTGTTCGAACTGATACTTTTAACAAAATCCCGCAACTGCTGCCATTCTGCCAGCCAGGTCCAGACATCTTCGAGTGAATTTTCTATTCCCACAAGAATGCGCTCACGAAACGTACCGGGCGTACCGAGATTAAACCTTACCAGATCTGTCTCCATAGCCCACAGCAGATCTTTACCGGCAAAGAAGGTCAGGAAGTGCTGAAAACGTTGTCCACCTGGACGGCAGGCAGGAAGGAGAGCATCAAAATTGTTCAGCACATCGGCCTCTGGCACTATTTGATCCTGCTGGTACTGCCGGACAACTTCACCCATAGACCGACGACAATCTGCTTCCTGGCGATCATCGGGGAACTTATGTTTATCTCGTCCCCGTTCGACTCCCCAGGAGTCATCCAGTGGCGCAAAGCGAACACGGCAACATGTTAACGCAGTGCGTGCCGCCGTGTAGTCTGCTACACTCATTGCGGCAGTCTGTAACGCTGCTGTGTAGGCAGCAACATCGGGTGCTTTTGTTCCAAGCGCACGGGTTACAACCAGCGGATCGATCAAATAGTTCTCGATCTCCTTACGTTCCCAGTACCACCCCAACCAGATCGTATTATTCTCAACACGCCATGGTTGGGGTGTATGTGCAGGTAAAGCATGACTATCATCAAAATCACGATCACGCAGTCCAGCGATAACCGAACCGGTTCTGATCGCCCGTGCGAGACGAATGGCCTGACCAAGACCATATTTGCTTCCAACTGGCTCAACGGTACAAATTCCAGCAAGTAATGTTGTGAGCAGACGGATGTCGGGACTCTTGGAGCCGCCTTCGCAGTAGAGCAGGTTTACAGACACGGGGAACCTCCCGGTAGACGGTAGGTTTCCTCCTGGCTTATGACATTACTTACGGCTTCAGAATGTGTTGTGATAATAAACTGACAGGTTGGACCAATCCTGGAAAGCTGACTGACAAGTAACTGGGCTATCGGTGGATGCAGATTCAAATCAATCTCATCAATCAAAACGACAGAGTTGGCAATCTGCAGGCGCACAAATTCATACAGAATTGGGAAAATTGCCTGTTCACCAGCCGACATCTCGACAATGTCATAGGTGCGGTGCCCATCGTCAAGTAGGAAATAAAAGTCTTTCGGTGTTGGTCCATCGCCTCCTGGCATTGGTTCCACTCCAGCAAACGAACGCCCAGGAAAAATCTTTGTATAGAGTCGCCGTAATTCTACCAGGTAATCGACGGCATATGTTCGTGACTGCTGTGCCAATGTCCATCCATTCAGGTATTCTCGCAAGCGTGCCACACCAAAATCATAAGCAATTCGACCGCTATCTCCTCGTTGCCAATCTCCATTTAAGTCAAGCGGGTACAGGCTTGAGCCAAGATTACGAAATTGATCAAACCAGAACAATCCCGGCAGTCTAGCAAACAATACCTGAACTGATTGATCCATTTTTAACAATTGTCTTGCATAGTAACGTCCCTGAAACTGGAGATACTCGGCGTGGGTTCCCGCACGACAGGTTTCACCATCCAAAGACAGTCGAACTATATGATTATTACCTGGTTCAATATATGGAGTTCTTGACTGGAAGTCTTCCGACTGTGCCTCATACCAGCGTTGAGCTACTTGCTGAGTTGCCTCAATCTCTTCATCTCCAAATGATACCACTAATTCAATATGAGGACGTCCCCACCGCAAGAAACGCCCTGGAAGAAACCCGACCCAATCAAAATCAGCTATACTACGAATCTGTCTGGTCGCCAACGCCAGCGGTAACGCAATTGCCTGGAGCAGAGTTGTCTTCCCCGTACCATTGTCGCCGAGTACGAGAAAGCGATTACTTACCTCCTGAAGGGTTGCATTCTTAAAGGATACTTCGAGATTGTCAAAGAGTTTGAAGTTTTGAATAGAGATTGATTCAACCTTCATATAACACCGTGTTTCAGTCGCTCTGCACAAGCTTGTGTAGAGTGACCATGTTACTTAATTTCACGCTAAAACATATCCGGCGTCCATGGGCGAGGCCCGGCAAAAACCTGACTCATCGTCAGCAAGTCCTGCTCCGATGCAGTGATAGCGCCCACAGACTGCACTTCCAAGGGGGTCAGGTAGCCGCTATAGAGCATTGCCAACTCGCGCACACCCAGACGAATACGCCCTGCACCACCCGGATGCACTGCGGCCTTCCCTGCGTCAATTTCAAATGTAAACCGTCCGTTGTTCCAGGGCAGCAATTCGTCATGGACTTCCAGATGTAACTCGGCACGCAACCCGGCCGGGTAGCCCCGCGCGGTCAATGCGCCTGCTACATCGACGATCCGCAGCATCAGATCAAGCGACGAGGTCACGGTATGCTGCGACTCCGGTGTCAGAAAGATCAAGGGATCATACGCGCCCCCGGCCCACTGGAGCGTCTTGATCGTAGAGCGGTGGGCCGCCAGCATTGCCAGCAACCGTCGCCCGGCGTCGCGGGTCAGGAAGCAGATATCGCTAATGGATAATGGGTTACTCCAGTCGGTCTGCGTAAAGATGATATACCCTTCCGGTTGATCCTCCCGCAGAACCATATATTTGTAGGCGGTTTTGTCGGGCGATTCCAGATAGCTTTCCCAGAAGTGATCCGG
The DNA here is from genome assembly GCA_937141995.1 of uncultured Chloroflexaceae bacterium. GTDB lineage: Bacteria > Chloroflexota > Chloroflexia > Chloroflexales > Chloroflexaceae > CAKZQX01. Next base: position 3,373 of record CAKZQX010000919.1, read on the forward strand.
CCGGTCCAGATTGCCCGCTGTTCGCCGCGCCCGCTCGCTGTAGATCTGCCGGAGTTTTGCATAGTCCGCCGGTTCAACCTCAACGATATCCGGCTCCTGTTGCCGGATGGTTATGGCCTGGGTCGGCATTTCATAGATGGTGCGGGTAGCGGCACGTTCGTACCCAAGCCGCCGATAAAAAGTGACGGTGGCCGGGTAGAGGGATGAAAGCGGCACGCCTGTGGTATGCAACTCCTCCAGCGTATGCCGCAGCAGAGCCAACCCGACGCCGCTACCGCGATACTCCGGGGCAACCCCCACCGCCGTAATACCGCCAGTCGGGATGCTCACGCCGCCAAACCACTGGCCCATCGGTATCAGGCCCAGCGCGGCGACAACTTTGCCATGTTTGCGCGCCACGCGCCCCTGCCGGTATCCCAGCTTTATCCAGGGGCGGCGCATCCGTTCCAGCGGTAGGCCAATGGCCTGAGCAACCAGGGCAACCGTGCGCTCAAATTCGTCCTCGTGCATGGGACCGATATCGAGATCGGTATGCTGGTTCATTGCTCTTCCTCACTCCCGCTCCTACTGCCACTGTACCACTAATTCCTCCAGTGGACGGCGTTCGCGGCGTAGCGGATCTCTGGCCGCATAGCCGATGGTGAGAAGCGCATGCGGAGTCAGCGTCTGCTCCAGATCGAGGGCGGCGCACACGGTCTCGGGGCAGAAGAGCGGCGCGCACATCCAGCCGCCATCCAGCCCCAAACTGTAGGCCATCAGCAACATATTCTGCGCGGCGCATCCCAAACTCTGGATCGCCATAATCGTCTCGGCGGACTGCCGCTCCGGGTCGGGATAGTGGTCCAGGTCTTCAAGATAGAGGCAGGGAATGAGCAGCGCCGGCGCATTCAGAATGCGCTGACGCGACTTCTCCAGGCGCAGATTAATCACCGCTTCGTCCTGCCGGTCAAGCGCTAGTTGCTGCCGCCAGGTTGCCCCCATCGCAGCGGTCAGACGGTGGCGCGCTTCGGGCCGGGTAATGACCACAAAGCGCCAGGGCTGGCGGCCATGCGGCGAGGGCGCCCAGCGCGCGGCCTCCAGGATCTGCCGCAACTGCTCTTCCGGGACAGCGCGCGGCTGGTAAGCTCGCACCGAGCGCCGCCCTTTGATGATCTGCATCAT
>CAKZQX010000920.1 GCA_937141995.1 uncultured Chloroflexaceae bacterium
GCCGCCGGCACAGGCGCAGCAACTCCAGCAGCAGATGCAGAGTGTCGCAGCGTTGCAGGGGTTGGGCCTCTCCATGTCGGTACTGTCGGAGGGTGTGCAGTTTGACTCGATTGCCGCGATGGATCTGAGCAAACTGGATGCGGATGCAATGGCCCAGATCGACGCTTTCCGCGAACCGGTGGATTCCGGCCGGTTGCAGCATATCAGTGACGAGGCGGTGGCCCTGATGACCTTCAAGATCCCGGCGACATTTAAGGAGCAGATCTTAACGTTGGCAAACCCGACGGACGATCCGCAGATGCTGGTCGGGTTTGAGCAGCAGCTCGGGTTCGACCTGGAACGCGATCTGCTGGACTGGCTGGCGGGCGATGTGTCGCTGGTCCTCCTGCCGGGAACGGAACTTGCCGGTACGCTTGCTCCCGTAACCGGCTACATTGCGCTCACCCCGCAGGATAAAGCGGCGGCCGCGGCGGGGATGGAGCAGGTCGGCGCGGCGCTGGAGATGTTCCTGGGTATGCCGTTTGAAAGTGAAACGGTTGCCGGCGCAACCTGGTCTTTCATGCCCGATCCTGTCGGCGGTGAGCCAATGGTCGGGTATGGCTTTGTCGCGGACGATTTTGTGATTGCCGTCGGCGCGGATGCAATGGCGGCGGTGAGCAGTGGCAAGGATGCTCCCATCACGAATGACGCAACCTTCCAGGCGGCCCGGAGTAATCTGGCCGATCCAAACGGTGGCCTCTTCTATGTCAACATGACTAACGTCAGGACAGCTATGGAGGCAGGCGGTATGAGCAGTGCTACCCCCGATACGGACGAACTTCTTACGCCGATCAAGGCCATCTCTGCGGCGGGCGAGCCGGGTGTGGATGAGCAGGGCGTGGCGCGCGCGCGCCTATTTGTCTACATCAGCGAGTAGGGCGGCGCTTTACTTCAGCGCAGACTCATGTTATAACAAAAGAGCGCGGTTCAGGAAACCTCTGATCCGCGCTCTTACACGTTTGTCCAGGGGCTGATCCGCGTGATTAGCCCCTATTTAGAGTGCCATGCAAACACTTACCGATCTGCGAATTGAACTTGCCAATCTGCCGGCGCTGACGAACCTGAGCGCGGCACTGACTCCCGGCAGGTCCGGCCGGCTGCGGGTTGCGCCCCTGCCGACTGCAGCCCGCACCCCCGTTGTGGCGGCACTGGCAACGCGCTACTCCGCGCCGCTGCTCTACCTGGTCGGCAGCCCGGATCAGGCACTGCGCACTACCGCCGATCTGCGCGAATGGCTCGATCCGGACCGGGTGTTGCTCTATCCGGCGAATGACACTATGCCCTACGAGCATATGTCGCCCGGGCTCGGTATCCTCAGCCGGCGCCTGCAGGTGCTGCAGATGCTGGCCGCCTTACGCGCAGCGACGCCTGGCTCGCAGGTTGCCACGCCGGTTCTTGTTGCGCCGGTCCAGGCGCTGCTTCAGCCGACGCTGACACCGGCGGAGCTATCCGCCGCTACGGTAGATCTGCAGCGGGGTACGATCCTGTCGCAGGAGGCGCTGCTTCGCCGCTGGATCGATCTGGGCTACCGGGTTGCGCCGACCGTAGAGGAGCGGGGGGAGGTCAACCGGCGCGGCGGGATTGTCGATATCTGGCCTCCCGCCGACGAACAGCCGCTGCGGATCGAGTGGTTTGGCGGTGAGATCGACAGTTTGCGCCGCTTCGATCCTCAGTCCCAGCGGAGCGAAATGCAGATGGAGGCAGCCATCGTTGGTCCACCGCACGAGATACCGCTCTGGCGGCAGGCCCTGGCCCTGGCCCGGCTGGCTACGCTGGAGGTGAATGGACTGCGGCGCGAGGCGCGTGACGAGTGGGATCATAACCTGGTCCACCTGGAAAATGGCGAGCCGTTCGCGGGTCGTTCATTCTATGCGCCATTTTTTCGCGCTGCGGAGGAGCAGCCGGAGATGGGTGATCATACAGACGGCACAACTCCGCTCCAATTGCCCACCCTGCTCGATCATCTGCCGGCCGGGGCGGCGGTGGTGTGCAGCGAAGCGGTGCTGCTGGCGCAAACTGCGGCCGAGTTTCACGATCAGGCTGAGGAGCAGCGCGAAACCCTGATCGCGGCGGATGAGTTGCCGCCCGCCTTCCCTCGACCCTATCTGGTCTGGGAGGAACTGCTGCCGCACGTCGGGTTCCGGGTTACTCCGTCCGGGTTAGATGATGTACCGGCTCCCGCCGGGGAGTTGCTGTTTGTGGATCTCAGCAACAACGAAGATCTGGAGCCATCCGGAGCTAGATCCACTGCCGGCAGCCCGCAGCATCCCTTCGACATGCATTTTGCGCCGGCCGATCTCTTCGGGGGGCAACTGCGGCGGCTGGTCAAAGATATTGTTGCGCGGTTGCGGGCCGGCGAGCGGGTGATCGTTGTCTCGCCGCAGGCGGCCCGGATGCAAGAACTGGTGGCGGAAGCGGTTGATAAGGGCGACAAGCAACAGTCGCAGGATGCTGGCCATCAGCCGGGCAAGATAGCACAAGATCCGGCCGCGCGCGTTTCACCTCCGGCAAACTTCCTGGTGATCCACGGCTCACTGGATGCGGGCTGGCGGCTACCGGAACTAGGGCTGACACTCTATACCGACAGCGAAATCTTTGGTTGGCGGCAGCGACGCCCCCTGACCGAACGCCGGCACCGCAAGGAACGTTCGGCCGATGAGCGCGCGGCATTTCTGCGCGGGCTGAAGGAGGGCGATTATGTGGTCCATATCGAGCATGGCATCGCCGTCTATGAGGGACTGCTGCGCCGGAGCGTGGGTGGGCTCGAGCGCGAGTATCTCAGCCTGCGCTATGCCGCTAACGACCGACTGTATGTGCCGGTTGATCAGGTTGACCGGGTGGCGCGCTACATCGGTGCGGGCGACGCGGCTCCGCAACTGACCCGACTGGGTACGCAGGAGTGGGAACGCGCCAAGCGCAAGGCCCGCGCTGCTGTCCAGGATCTGGCGAATGATCTGCTGGCGTTGTACGCAAAGCGTCAGTTGAGCGAGGGCCATGCCTTCAGTTTGGATAACGAGTGGCAGCGCGACCTAGAAAATGCCTTTCCCTACATCGAAACCGATGACCAGTTACGCGCCCTGACTGAGGTCAAACAGGATATGGAGCAGACGCAGCCGATGGACCGGCTGATCTGTGGTGATGTCGGTTTCGGCAAGACCGAAGTGGCCCTCCGGGCTGCGTTCAAAGCGCTCCAGGACGGCAAGCAGGTTGCGATTCTGGTGCCGACCACCGTGCTGGCGCAGCAGCACTACGACACCTTCACCCGGCGTATGGCCTCCTTCCCGGTGGATGTGGAGATGCTTTCACGGTTTCGCTCAGCGAAGGAGCAGACCGCGATCTTGCAGCGGCTAATACGCGGGAATGTGGACATCATCATTGGTACCCACCGGCTGCTCTCCAAAGATGTCCACTTCAAAGATCTGGGTCTGGTGATTGTGGACGAGGAGCAGCGCTTCGGGGTGCGTCACAAAGAGCGCCTGAAGCAACTGCGCGCGCATGTGGATGTGCTGACCCTGACGGCCACCCCGATTCCGCGCACGCTGCACATGTCGCTGGCGGGCATCCGTGACCTGAGCGTCATTGACACGCCGCCCCAGGATCGCGTGCCGATCAAGACCTATGTTGCGCCCTACGAAGATCAGTTAGTGCGTGATGCCATCCTGCGCGAGATCGACCGGGGCGGGCAGGTCTACTTTGTCCACAACCGTGTGCAGAGCATCTACCATGTGGCAACCCGCCTGCGCCACCTGGTGCCGGAAGCGGATATCGGCGTGGGGCATGGGCAACTGGACGAGCGTCAGCTTGAGAAGGTGATGCTCGATTTCTTCAGCGGCAAGTATGATGTCCTGGTCTGCACCACAATTATTGAGAGTGGCCTGGATGTGCCCAACGCCAACACTATTATTATCGACGATGCGACGATGTATGGTCTGGCGCAGCTCTACCAACTGCGCGGACGGGTGGGGCGCAGTGCCAATCGTGCCTATGCCTACCTGCTCTACAAGCGCGAGTGGCGCATGACCGAGGAGGCCCAGCAGCGGCTCGAGGCGATCCAGGAGGCGACCGATCTGGGCGCGGGGTTCCGGATTGCTATGCGCGACCTGGAGATTCGTGGGGCGGGCAACCTGCTCGGCGCGGAACAGAGCGGGCATATTGCCGCCGTCGGGTTTGATCTCTACTCGCGCTTGCTGGAGCAGGCGGTGAAGCAGATGAAGCAGGGTCTGCATGAACAACAAACCCGGCAGCGGGAAGAACAGCCTGGGGAAGAGGCGGCGAACGAGGCGGCCCTGTCTGCGGTACTGCAGTCGCCGGGTGCGCCCCAGGTCAACGAGAAGGTGCTGGTCAGCCCGCTGGTCACGCTGGATCTGCCGTTGACCGCCTACCTGCCGGAGGAGTATATCGCCGATGACCAGGTACGTCTGAGCGTCTACCAGCGCATGGTTGAGGCACTGGCTCCCGACGAGGTGCGTTCACTGCGTCAGGAACTGCGTGACCGG
>CAKZQX010000921.1 GCA_937141995.1 uncultured Chloroflexaceae bacterium
CAGGGGTAGAGCGTATCATGCTGAAAAACCATCCCGCGATCCGGCCCCGGTCCAATCACCTCGTCGCCATCAACCCGCACGCTGCCACTGCTGGGTGCCAACAACCCGGCAATAATCCGCAGCAGCGTAGACTTGCCCGATCCCGACGCGCCGACAATGCAGACCAGTTCATTCAGTTCGACATGCATATCTACCCCATCCAGGGCCAGAAAGTCGCCCCGCCGGGAGCGAAAGGTCTTGGTCACCGCGTCCACCGCCAGATGGGGCGGCGTTTGCGCAAACGCAGGTGTATGAGCATGCATAGAACAGCCCCTTACCGTTGCTACCGGGTCTGCGACCCCTCCACCCAGGGACAGATCCAGTGGCGTAGCAGCCGAAAGCTCAGATCCAGCGCCACGCCGATCAGCCCGATGACGATCAGGCCCGCGAAGATCTCCTCTGTACGCAGAAAACGCTGCGCCTTGAGGATGCGAAAGCCCAGCCCCGAGGTGGCCGCCACCAGTTCCGAGATAATCACCAGGTTCCAGGAGGCCGCCAGATTGACACGCGCCGCATCGATCACGCTGGGCAGCACCGCCGGGCTGATCACGGTAAACAGCACCTGCAGGCGGCGCGAACCCAGGGTGTAGGCGGCGGCGATCCAGTCGTTGGGCACAAACTTCACCGCATCCGCCACCATCAGTGTGTTGAAGAAGAGCGTGCCGATAAAGATTAGCGCGATCTTGGGCAACTCGCCCAACCCCAGCCAGAGGATCAGCAGCGGAATAAACGCCGCAGCGGGCATATAGCGCACCAGTCCGATAAACGGCTCCGTCAGCCACTGAATGCTGGGAAAAGTACCCATCAGAATCCCCAGCGGCACCGAGATCACCAGCGCCAGGAGGAAGCCGGCCATGACCCGTAGCAGGCTGGCAGCAATATCTTGTTGCAGCGTGCCGTCGGCCCAGAGCCGGCCCAACGCTTCCAACACCGCCGCCGGCGTCGGCAGAAAGAGCGGTGGTGCCAGGCCCAGGCGCGTCGCCAGCAGCCAGAGGACCAGCGGTGCCAGGATCGAGATCGATGCCAGCGTCCAGACCAGCGGCCGGGGCAGTGCTTCCCGAATGCGCCAGAAGACCGTCGGCGGTAGATTGGACGACCGCATGGATACCGGCTCGCTCCGTTCTATCGTTGTCGGTGCCATAGGTTCCCCCTATGAGTTTTCTTCCGCGTATGCCTGGACAAACTGATCATCAAAGATCTGTTCCAGATCCGGCACGGTCTGCGCCAGATCATTGGCAACCAGGAAGTCGGCAATCTGCTGTGCCGCGTAGGGCAGGTGGGTCATATCGTCACCCGGCGCGAATGCCTGCAGGTTATCTTCAACCGAGAAGATGGTCGTCCCGGCGTCATAGGTCTGGTACTCCTCAACTGTTACGCCGGCGCGGTCGGCCATAATCTGGTAGGCTTCACCCGGGTTGGCTTCGATAAAATCGAGCGTATCAAACCAGGTGTTGACGATTTTCTGCACATCCGCCGGGCGCTCGCTGACCAGTTCCCGACTGAGCACCAGATGATCGGGGATTGCGCCCGGGTAATCGGCGCTGCTGAAGAGCACTTTACCCCGGCCTGTACTTAACGCCTGCGTGGTGAAGGGCGCAAACACGCCGACGCCATCAAGTTGTCCGGCGGCAAAAGCAGATGCGGCTGCACCGGTTTCCAACGGTTGAAACTCGATATCCTCCTGGCTCATGCCTGCGTCTTGCAGCCCCAGCAGGAGCAGGAAGTGATCAACCGTACCCAACTCGGCGGCGACCCGCTTGCCGCGCAGATCCTCCACGCTGATGATATCCTCGGTGACAATTATCTGGTCATTGCCGGTTGAGTTGTCGTTTACCAGTACAATCACCTGGTCCGACCCGGCCGCAACCGAGCTAAGCGTATCGTTGAGCGTCTGCGTATTGCCGTCCAGTTGACCCGATGCAAAGGCATTGATCGAGTCGAGGTAGCCCTCAAACCAGACCATCTCAACATCGACGCCATTCTGAGCGAAAAGATCCTGCTCCACGGCGACCTGCCAGGGAATCCAGCCCGGCCAGGCGCTAAAGCCGATGCGGATCGTCTCACCACTGGTCGTTTCCTCTTCTGCTGAGGTGTCCGCGCCGGCGGAAGTGGCTTCTGTTGCAGGATCGTCCTCGGCGGGTGTTTCGGCAGTTGGCGCGCCACAGGCTGCCGACAGTAGCACAACAATCAGTAATATACAGTATCGGCGGATCAAAACAAGCATCTGAGTTCTCCTGGAAGAGGCGCAGCATGCCGCGCTCCTACAGCGTTGCTACAACCGGCTGTGTCCCTATTCCGGCAACCTCGGTCTGCAACCATTCCAGCCAGGGCTCCATGCCCTCACCCGTCTCGGCAGAGAGCGCAAAAACGGGGATGTGCGGGTTGACCTGATGAATATGCGCGATCAGGTGCGGCAGATCAAACCTGAGATAGGGCAGCAGATCGAGTTTGGTAACTACCACGCAGTCGGCGCAGCGAAACATCAACGGATACTTGAGCGGCTTGTCTTCGCCCTCGGTGACGGCGACCAGCGCCACGCGGGTATGCTCCCCCAGCGCAAACTCCGCCGGGCAGACCAGATTGCCGACATTCTCCACAAACAGCAGATCAAAGCGCTCCAGGCTACCGGCCTGCTCCAGTTGCGTCAGCCCGTTTGCCATCAGATCGGCATCGAGATGGCAGGCGCGACCCGTGGTGATGGCGACCACCGGCACACCGTAGGCGCGCAGCCGCTCGGCATCCAGTTCGGTCGTCATATCGCCCTCGACAACGGCGGTCTGCATCCGGCCCTGAATAGCCGCCAGCGTCCGCTCCAGCAGGCTGGTCTTACCCGCGCCGGGACCGCTCATCAGGTTGATGCAGCGCACACCGGCCAGATCCAGCCGGAGCCGATTGCGTTGCGCCGTGTCATTGTTTTCCTCCAGCAGATCAACATTCAGGTCAGCCCCGGCCGGCGTCGGCCCATGGCTATGGTCACTTCCTGGTCCACACATACTATCCTCCGTCTCTTGCTGTTACGCATCACGCAACGTTATCCCATTACCCCGTCACATCATCGTCCGCCCACTCGACGCGCTCGATCTTCAGTTCGCGCCCGGAGCGGATCTCGTCCATGGCCGCGCCGCAGGTGGGACAGGCATAGCGCAACCCGATATCCGGCTGGTAGTCCTGGTTGCAGCCCCGGCAGTGCGCCACAAACGGGCTCTCGCGGATCACCAATTCGGCCTCACGCAGAAAGGCGGTATCCAGCTTCTGGCGTGCAAACGCGCTCCGCAGTAGATCGGGTTCTACTCCGGTAAACTGACCGACTAGCAGCAGCACCCGCCGGATCGGGTGGGACTTGGACTGGCCGGCATGCCAGTCGCGCAGGCTCAGGATTAACGCGCGGGTCATATCAACTTCGTGCGGCATACGCGATCACCACTCACAGCGCCCAGGGTTCCTGCGCCGGGTCGGAGTTGAGCCAGGCGGGACGCCGGCGCGGTAGTTTGCCCGCATCCACCAGCGTAGCCAGCACATCCACAACGACGCGGGTTGCCAGCAGTGCCGTCACCTCGCTGACATCATAGGGTGGCGATACCTCAACCACTTCCATCGCGCAGAGATTGGTTTCGCGCGCGACCCGCTGGACGATATGCAGCGCCTCGCGTGGCAGCAGTCCGCCCGGTTCGGGCCAGCCGGTGCCGGGCACAAATCCCGCATCAACGCTATCGATATCAAAGCTGAGATAGACCGCCTCGGTGCCGTCGCCGGCGACCTCCATCGCAATATCAAGCGCCTTATCCAGCCCCATTTCCATAATGTCAGTGATGGTCATAATCGTTGTGCCGCGCTCCCGGCTGACCGCCACCCCTGCGCGGGGCACCTGCCAGCCGCCGATGCCAAACTGCACCAGGTTCTTCGGTGGCGCGTTGGGGATATTAGTTGCATGGAACCAGGGGGTGGTATGCATCCGCTCGTCCATGTCTTTTTCTTGCGTATCGACATGGCGATCAATATGGATAATGCCGATATTGCCGTTGACGTGGGGCGCAATCCCGCGCACGCAGGGGTAGCCGATGGAGTGATCACCGCCGAGCATCACCGGAAACGCGCCGCCGGCAAAGACATGCGACACCGCGCGACTGATCTGGTCAAATGCCTTCTCGATATTGGCCGGGATGACAAAGACATCACCCAGGTCGCAGAGCTTCATCTGCTCGCGTAGATCGACTCCCATTTCGAAGTAGTAGGTGCCATAGAGCGCCGAGATTTTGCGGATACCCTGCGGACCAAAGCGGGTGCCGGGGCGGTAGGTCGTGCCGGTATCCAGCGGAATGCCAAACACCGCCACATCATACGCGCCCGCCTGATGCACATCTTCAACATAGGGCGCTTTGAGAAAGGTGTTAATGCCGGCAAAGTGGGGCAGTTCACCCCGCGCAAAGGTTGAGATCGACCGGTCGCCGATGCTGGGGGCCGCATGCAGCCCCAACTCCTTGCTCCGCTCACACTCGCGCTGCCAGCCGGCATCGCTCAGTTGGGCTTCTTTGCGCAGTGCCTCGGCTGCCTGGCTCTCGGTAAGATCCGGGTGTGGCCGACCAAAGCGCGATTGCTCGTCACTCATTGGGGAACCCCTTTATGTTCAGAACAGCACCATGCTATGTGTGGCGCGGTGCAGCCACCGACACACACAGAATTTATGCCCCTGACGGGCATGTAGGTTTAACAGCTACCGACGGCACTGTCGTGTTCTGAGCATTCAGGGTCAACAGCAGTGGTAAAAACAACAATGTTGAGATGAATATTGATCGTTCTCGTTATTGGTTAAACGCGATTATACCGAATGTAAAGAAATCTGTCAATATTCACATGGTTTTGACGAATTTCGTCATATAGAGTTATAATAATGGCGATTATCGTCATTTCGCCCCACAGACGAAAGGACCAGCGTATGCCCCGGCTTGACCGGCTCGATCACAAAATCATCGCCATATTGCAGGAGAATGCCCGCCTGACCAATAGCGAAGTCGCGGAACTGGTTGGCAGCAGCGAGCCAACCGTGCGTCGGCGCATCGACCGGCTCGTCCGCGAAGATGTAATCAAAATTGTTGCGGTTGCGACGCCATTTCAACTGGGCTACAACGTGGTGGCGATCCTGGGCATCCAGATCGATCAGGGCTACCTGCAGCAGATCGAGACCGCGCTGCTGGCAATGCCGGAGATCCGTTTTGCCGGGATCACGCTGGGCAGCTATGATCTGGTGGCCGAAGCCTGGTTTCAGAGCAACGCTGAGTTGCTGACCTTCCTGACCGGCCGCCTGAGCGCGATCCCCGGCATCAAGCGTACCGAGTCGCTGCAGGTGCTAAAAATGCTCAAGTATGCCTATGATTGGGGCACACAGCCCTCGGCCAGGGTATAACTT
>CAKZQX010000922.1 GCA_937141995.1 uncultured Chloroflexaceae bacterium
GTTTGCCCTGAATGTGTTAACATAATGAAATAGTGTGGCGCTGGCTGTACTTATAACAACCAGCGTCATTGCCATGTGTAGTGCATCATACGATAAAACGGCGTAGCGCAGTACGCATATCTGAAGTATATAAATGTATTGTATGCTTGGAAAGCTTACCGTTCGCTTATTTTCGGAACGAGTTCATAAAAATTCCCCACGAGCGGGTCAAAAACGGCCACTTGGGAAGCATCTCGCCCCACATGGCGATGAAAATTTCAGAAATGTTTTACACGTTACGGAACCGTGTACGTTAAAGTGGGGAGAGCGTCCCAAATTTTGTCGGTTTTTCAGGCTCAAGTGGAGTAGAAATTCCATTTAGTGCCCCAAAAAATAAGCGAACGGTAAGGAAAGGAAGTGAGTTAGGATGACTAGCGAGATATAGCAGCCCTAACTGAGTTGTAAACCCTGGTTTTGCTCAAACGCTTCCGAATGCCAGGCAAGACATTGGGAAGTTTACAACCAATTCAGGATTGCTATATCTATGTCATCCTCTATAGGAGAACATGATGAAACTTTTTTTTCCACTGACTATCAGTCTGATTGTCACTATCCTGCTTAGTGGCTGTGATCTGGGGACAGGCAACCCGGCTGCTCCCACACGTTCTGACCGGAACCGGGAAGGTGTCACGATTGGCTTTGCAACCTTAAGTTCGCTGCGTCCCCTCTACGAGCCGGTGATCGCCACCTTTAACGCCGAGAATGCGGACATGCAGGTCCAGTTCGTTGCAGTTGACGAGGTTGTGAACTACAACACCGCCAGGCCACTCACGCAGGAGCAGATGATGCGCCGGCAGTTTAGTGCCGCCGATACAGTTGATCTCTCGTTCTTCGACCCAACGGCAGTTCCGGACTATCTGCTGGATATGACCCCGCTGATGGACGCCGACCCTGATTTCAACCAGGACGCTTTCTACCGCCGGGCCTTTGCACCGATTGCGGACGACGCCGCGCGCTATGTTCTGCCGCATACGCTCCTGATCGGATTACTCGCCTATAATCAGGATCTCTGGGTTGCCAGTGATTTGCCCGCACCAACACCCGATTGGACCTGGGATGATCTGACGACGGTTGCCGCGGAGTTGGCCGTGAAACGCGGTGATACCGTGGAAGTTTATGGATTCCTCCCCAGCCAGAGCCCAACTGATCTGCTGGTGGCAGAACTGGAAGCGCGTGATAGTGATCTCTTTACCACTCCGCTGGAGCAGGTCCGCCTGGATACGCCAGAGGTTGCCGCAGCCCTGGAGCGGGTAGCGGCCCTCGGCAAGTCAGGGGCGTTCTACCTCCCCACGGATGGGCGTATGGAGGATGCCGAGTTGCTCCAGTTTATTCGGGAGCAGCGGGTCGGGATCTGGTCAAGTGACCAGTTTCGCCTGAACAGCAGCGACGCATCGCCCGATTTTGCCGTCAGCAAGGTGCCCTATCCTACCTCGACATATCTCTGGCAGAGCGGTGTTCTGGGATATGGCATCAGCCGGGGCACGCAGTATCCCGAAGCCGCGTGGCGCTGGCTGGATTATCTCAGTCGGCAGCATATTGATCGCTCAATTGAAGAAATCGATCCGTTGAGTTTGATTCCGGCGCGCAAAGCACTGGCGGAGCAGATCGGATACTGGGACACGCTGGATGCGGCGACTGCTGCGGCTATTGAACGCACGCTGGATCAACCGGCCATATCATTTCGTTCCAGGAATTTTGATCGGCGCGTTTCGCTATGGAATCCCCTGGGGCAGGCGCTTGAGGCGGTGCAGGCGGGGACATCGGTAGAGCAGGCGCTGGCGGAAGCCCAGACTACCCTGGACGCACAAATTGCGGTTGCGCTCCAGACGCCGGAACCAACGCCCGACCCACGGCCCCTGGTGGTCGAACTCCCGGAAATACCGCGCGCGCCGGAAGGGACCACGACGATTAGCTTTGCCCCCGCGTGGACAGATGCGCGCCAGCTTCGCCCGATTGTTGCGGCATTCAATCAGACAAGCACGGAGGTGTTTGTCGAACTGGTGGAACCGGCGACGCCCGGCGTGGATCTCCTGGATGCGGACAGTCTGACAACCATTGACTGTTTCCAATATACCGGCCCGCTGGATGCGGCCATGAGTACGCATACCCTGGATCTGCAACCGCTGATCGATGCCGATGCCGGCTTCGCCAGCGACGACTATCCGCCCGCCCTGCTGGCATCTTACCGGGAGGGAACGGCCTTGCATGGATTGCCCTATGCTGTACAGTTCAGTACGTTGAACTACAACCAGACCGCTTTCGATCTGGCCGAACTGGACTATCCCACAATTGACTGGAAGATGGGTGATTTTCTGCATGCAGCGCAGCAGTTGACCGTTAGAACTGGTCCAACCCGGCAGTATGGGTATGCTGCACCCGTCCTGCACACCCGGGATATTCAGTTTTTCCTGGACCGCGCCGGGGCAGCACTTGTGCAGCAGCAGGACGATACGTTCCAGCCAACGCTAACCGATCCGACGGTCGTGGCCGCGATGCATGATTATCTGGATCTGTTGCGCAACTTCTCACCCCACACGGAAATCTACGGATATCGGCATGACCATACGAATAGCCTGGATGCGAC
>CAKZQX010000923.1 GCA_937141995.1 uncultured Chloroflexaceae bacterium
ATCGCACAGGTGCCACGGGATGTCATCTTCCCCGATCATTTCTGCAAAGCTCTCAGACGAGGGGATTGATACTGCGCGACCCTGGACTTGCACCAGGGAACCGGTCGGAAAGCAGAGCCGACCCCTCTCCGGTTGAGGGTACCGCGCATATACAAAAACCTGGTGAGCCGGGTGAGATTCGAACTCACGACCCTCTGATTAAAAGTCAGGTGCTCTACCACTGAGCTACCGGCCCACCAGTTGCATTATAGCCCGATCTGCCGAGACGCGCAAGCCGCTACTGCCGCAATGCTGCTTCCAGCCGACGCCCCACCAGCGCCAGCGTGCGCGGATCAATCGGCAGCGAGAGGTGGGTGGCGTACCGCAGCAGATGAAACGTCGCGCCAGGTGGAGCGGCCTGCCGCACCTGAGCAGCCTGTTGCGGCGATACAATTGCATCCCACGCGCCATAGACCAGCAGCAGGGGCAGCCTGCCTGTGTCGTCCCCAGTTGCCGGCAGTCCGCCGGCTGTTATACGCCGCAAGCTGCCCAGCAGATCGAGCGCGTCGATCAGCTCGCGTGTGCCGATGCGTGCCCGAATGCGCGGCGACTCCCAGGCGCGCGCAATCCAGTAGGGGCTCCCGGCGCGCGTGAGGCGCACAATGGCCGGCTGCAACAGGCCCATCACCTCGCGGGCAACCTGGCGGCGCGAAAGCTGCAACCAGGGGGGCGCTTCCAGCAGCACCAGCGCGTCAACGGCGGTGCCGTCGGCGACGGCGCGCGCGGCGACGCAGCCCCCCAGGCTGTTCCCGATGACCCCGACCCGTTCGTAGCGCGACCGCAGCCAGGCCACCGAACCGACAATATTCTGCACAATATCCGGGAACGCCTGCGGGCGGCAACTCTCCCCATGGCCGTCGAGATCGATCAGGAGTAGCGCCAGCCCCCGCGCCGGCAGGGCATCAACCAGTTCCCAGGCATAAAATGTTTTGTTGCAGCCCGACCCATGCGCCACACAGACTGCCGCGCGCGTACCACCCGTCGGCACGATATGCAGTGCGGGAACGGGACCATTCGCCGTCGGAATATCCAGCCGGGTAATCTCCCGATCGGCATAGCTGCCGGGGAGCAGGCGGCGACGCGGATCAAGCTGCCGGTTGCGCAGGGTTGCCAGCAGCAGATGCAGCAGCAGCGCGGGCAGAAAAGCCGGCAGTAGTGCAGACAGACCGGCGGTTCCGCTCCGCCACAGGTGCCGGGCATGCCAGACCAGCAGCGCTCCCATTGCACGCCATACCTGCGGATGGGTCAGCAACAGCCCCCGCAGTCCGAACAGGGCAGCAAGCAGTTCAAACAGACAGAGCCAGCCAAACACGGCCGGCCCAAAGCGGCGCGGCAAGCGCGCATCTGGCTTGATCATTCCCATCGACTTTTGCCCGCTCTTTCCAATGTGCCATCAAACCAGCAATCAGCCGGAACAGGCGCAACGGGCGCAGCGGCGGCACGTTCCTGCGTATCATCTCTGCGTCCTCGGTGTGCTCTGTGGCTATGATAACAAATCGGTATTAAACCAGGTGGCGTATGCCGTATATGCATCTGGTATAATTCACACGACGTACGCGGTCCTGACTCGGAACGTAATTTTGCCTCCGGCAGGTGCCAAAGAAAGCCAGGATCGGCTGATGACGTTTGAGAAAAGAATCCGGATATCGCTCCCGGAGTCCCGGCTGATGAACGTTGATACCAATTTGCCATCAAAACAGGAATGAGCCAAAATGGACGCAACGGGCGCAGTGGCGGCACGTTCTCCCGTTTATTATCTCTGCATCCTCTGTGTGCTCTGTGGCTATAACAACAAATCGGTATGATATTGTTCATCCAGATATTGCCGGTCAGGAGTCCCGGCTTCAGCCGGATCAGGTTCTCGGCAGTATGCCGCTGCCCCAACAGGTATCCAACCGGCTAAAGCCGGGACTCCCGGTCATTCATATCCGGACTATTTCTCAACGTTCATAAGCCGGGACTCCGGAGGATTGTATATCTGGTGTGAGCGTGACCGACGGGACGCTGTTCCAGGTGCCTGGCATCATTGTAGCATGCAACATCGGCCCAGAACGCATCCGCAATAGACCTATCAGGAAGACTATGTACGACGACACGATCACAGCAATTGCCACACCTCCGGGGGAAGGCGGCATCGGCATTGTGCGCCTCAGCGGGCCGGATGCGCTGCCGATTGCCCAGCGGCTCTTCCGGCCCTACAAAGCCGGGCCGTTTCGCTCGCACCGCCTGCGCTACGGCTACATTATCGATCCGTCCGATGAGAGTGTGGTGGACGAGGTGCTGCTGGCGTTGATGCGCGCCCCCCACAGTTTTACGCGCGAAGATGTGGTCGAACTCTCCTGCCATGGGGGACCGCTGCCGCTTCAGCGCACACTCGGATTGACGCTGGCGGCGGGGGCACGGCTGGCCCAACCGGGTGAGTTTACTCTGCGGGCCTTTCTCAACGGGCGGATCGACCTGTCGCAGGCTGAGGCCACGCTTGATGTGATCCGTGCCCAGACTGCCACCGGACTGGCGGTGGCGCAGAGTCAACTCGGCGGCTGGCTGGCCCAGGAGGTACGCCGGATTCGCGCCGCCCTGATGGATGTCCTGGCCTATGTCACCGTCGTGGTAGATTTCCCCGAAGATGAAGTCGAACTGCAGGATGTCACCCCCGCGCTCACGCAGAGCCTGCGTGCCGTCGAGCGCCTGCTGGCAACCGCCGATCAGGGGATGGTCTACCGGCAGGGCGTCCGGGCTGCGCTGGTGGGCCGCCCCAATGCGGGCAAGTCGAGCCTGCTCAATGCGCTGCTACGCGCTGACCGGGCGATTGTCACGGCGATCCCGGGCACTACCCGCGATACGCTGGAAGAGACAGCCAACCTGGCGGGCATCCCGGTGGTTCTGATCGACACGGCCGGCATTACCGCGAGCAGCGACCCGGTTGAGCGCCTGGGGGTTGACCGCAGCCGCGCTGCTCTGGCCGCGGCCGACCTGGCGCTCCTCCTGCTGGATAGCAGCCGGCCACCCACGCCGGAGGATATCCAGATGGCCGAGATCACGCTCGACAAGCCAACGCTCCTGGTCTGGAGCAAGATTGATCAGCGGTCGGAGCAGCCATCTGCAGAACTGCCGACGCTGCCCTTTGCGCATCCATATCTGCTGGGCAGCGTTGCCACCTCGGTTGTCACCGGGGCCGGCATTGATGATCTGGCCCGCGCCGTGGCACAGGCGCTGCTGGGCGGGCAGGCGGTTGTGCCCGGCAATGCCCAACTGGTATCGAACCCCCGCCACCGCGATGCTCTGGATCGGGCGGTGAACGCACTCCAGGCGGCTGTCACCGGGCAAACTGCGGGTGTACCAACCGATCTGCTGGCGGGCGATCTGACGACGGCAATGAATGCGCTGGGAGAGATTACCGGCGAGACGGTGGGCGAGGATCTGCTCGATACAATCTTTAGTCGCTTCTGTATTGGCAAGTGAGACGGTAGAAGAATTCACGCAGCGCCGCATTCACGGCTTCCGGCTGTTCAATCAAAACCATATGCCCCGCTCCGGGCACCAGCACCAGGGTTGAGCCGGCAATCTGCTCGTGGAGATACTCACTGAACCGGGGCGGGGTCAACTGATCCTCCGTG
Organism: uncultured Chloroflexaceae bacterium; assembly: GCA_937141995.1. GTDB lineage: Bacteria > Chloroflexota > Chloroflexia > Chloroflexales > Chloroflexaceae > CAKZQX01. Next base: position 3,657 of record CAKZQX010000923.1, read on the forward strand.
CCGCAGAGTAGCAGTGTAGGACAGCGGATCGCCTGCACCTGCTCCAGCGCATCGAAGACATGACAGCCCAGCAGATCCTCATGAAACACCGCCGGGTCGGTCTGGCGGAAGGCAGCTTCCCCGGCTGCACGTAGCTCAGGCGCGGCGGCGTTACTGTAGGCGCGCGCAACAATCAGGCGTACCGCCGCCGCCGGATCGTCTACAAACCCCTCAATCAGCGCCGGCAGCACCCGCAAGCGCGCACCAGTGCCAATCAGCGCCAGGCCCGCAACCCGCTCCGGCGCAGTCAGGGCCGTCCAGAGCGCAATCGCCCCACCCATTGAGTGGCCGGCCAACACTGCCTGCTCCAGACCGAGTGCATCCAGGGCGGCAACCAGGATCTGGCTATAGTCGGCAATGCGCCGACAACCGGGGCCGGGTGAGCGTCCATGCCCCGGCAGATCCAGGGCAATCATATGCGTGGTCTCACCCAGGGCTTGCAGTTGCAAGCCCCAGTGCTGATGCGTTCCGCCCGCGCCATGCACCGCCACGACTGCCGGTGTGCCGGTGCCGCGCTGCGCGTAGAAGAGCTTCCCGTGGGATGTGTGCAGGAAAGGCATAGCCGTAGCGTCAGCCCATAATCTCATCGGCCTTTGCCGCCAGATCGAAATCCTTCTCCGTCAGCCCACCGGCATCATGCGTTGTCAGGGCCAGCGTCACCCGGTTGTAGCGGATATCGACATCCGGGTGGTGGGCGGCTGCCTCCGCCAGAAAGCCGACATGGGTCACAAACGCGATGGCAGCGGGAAACGTCGCCATCTTGTAGGTCTTGGTGATCATCTCACCCTGCTTTGTCCAGCCACTCAACCCCTTCAGGCGCTCCTCAATCGCTGCTTCGGTCAGTTTTGCCACAGAGTACCTCCTCGCATCTGACGTCAATTTACAGGACTTACGCGGTGGACATGCAAACCGGACGTTTCACCCGATGGAAGCTCGATTCGCCTGCGGCAGCATGGTACTTTATGGATCTTTTCACAAAAAAAATCACAAAGTATTTTTTTGTGAAAAGGTAGGTTACTTCCGCCTTACCGGAGGCGAAATTT
>CAKZQX010000924.1 GCA_937141995.1 uncultured Chloroflexaceae bacterium
CACCATTACAACCAGGTTGCCTGCCTGCGCCTGCGGGATGCTACCCAGGACGGGGGCTTCCAGGTAGTCACCCCCGGCGGCCTGCACCGCGCTGCCGATCTCCAAACTCTCCTCCGGGCTGATCGTACCCATCTGAATGATTGTGCGCTGCGCCAGATACGGCCGCACTGCGTCACTCAGGACGACCGCGCGGATGGCCGGGGCATCGGTCAGCATCAGGATAATAACCTCGGTAGCCTGCACCACCTCGGCGGGATGTGCGGCGATAGTAGCCCCCTTGCTCTGAAGCGGTTCGGCCTTCGCGCGGGTGCGGTTGTAGACTACCGGCGCACCCCCGGCCACGCAGAGTTGCTCTGCCATCGGAAACCCCAACAGGCCCGTGCCGATAAATCTATATGTGTGGTGGTATTCATTGGGTACTCCTGCGTACTATCGGGAAAGGTGTTACGCCTCTCTGATACCATCCCGGCTTTGATACCCAACCGGACGCGTCCCGACGCTCATTCAAACAAATCAAGCAAGTTCTGGTATTTATGGTACCGCGCGAGAATGCTGCATACCGTGGCGACGCGTGTTGCCACATTGCCGCGCAGCAGCCGATAGGGGATGTTGCGCATATGCAGGTCACTCAGGATGCGCTGCTGCATCACCTGCCGGTTGGCCTCACCCGAGCGATCCCAGGTATCCGCATAGGGGATGTCGGTATCGCACACAAACACCAGATCATACCGCGCCGCGGCCTGGTCGGCAAGCTGCTTGAGGCGGTCTGCCGCTGTGCCATGATAATATTCCGAGAAAATGTAGGTGGTAAGTACATTGGTATCGGTAAAGAGATACTGGTTCGCTGTGGTAAGCAACTGCTCTTCGTGGGCCAGATGTCCCTCAGCAAGCTCTGCTAACTGATCCAGCGTGAGCCGGCGCTCAACCTGGTGTTGTTCCCAGTAGTCGCGCCCATACTCATGCATCCAGACTGTCCGGTAATGCGTGGCGAGGGTCTGCGCCAGCGTAGTTTTGCCGGTAGATGGCGCGCCCAGGAATGCGACATTGATAATCAGGTCGCGGTACACCAGCGGGTGCAGAAAGTGACGCGCAGTGTACGGCTGCCGGCGAATCTGCGTGGCCGAGATCGGCACCTGCACGCGCTCCGCATCCACCTGGCGGTTGACCGCGTCCAGAGCCGCGCTCATATGCGCACCATAAAACTCGCTGGAATAGAAATGGGTGACACGCCTATCACCAAGCAGGGCGCGAATATACTTCTCGTGCATCCGCTTGATGTCGGGGGTATCCCCCACCTGGAGCGGTCCATCCCAGGCTTCGTACAGTTCCACCTGTGGGTAAAGGCGGCGAATCCAGTTTGCCCGCACCGGCAACGGGATAGGGGTAACATCAGGGCAATCATAGATCACCACGATACCATGATCCATCTCGGCAAGCGCCGTTTCGATCACCATCTGGTGCCCCTGATGTAGCGGGGCATATTTGCCCAGGGTCAGGCCTACACGTTCGTTGTCAGTCATGCCGTCACCACCACTTGATCTGCGGCGGTTGTCTGCCAGGAGCGCCGCCATGCGAAGAAGCCCGCGATAGCCATACCGAGAAACAGCGTGTACAGTCCGGTAGTAAAATAGAGTTCCCGGGAGAAATACACACCGATAGCTACCACATCCACGGCAATCCAGAAATACCAGTTCTCCAGTTTCTTACGTGCCAGCAACCATTGCGCGATAAGGCTGACCACGGTGGTAAAAGCATCAGCATAGGGCAGGGCAGCATTAGTAAAGGTGTGCATTGTAGCACCAAGCGCCATCATGCCCAGCACACCCAGGCCAATCCAGGCAGCGCGTGCATAGCCAGACAGGGTCGTAATAGGCAAGCTGGTGCGTGCATGACCGCCGTACAGCCAGTGATACCAGCCGTACAGTTGGAGAAATATGTAGATAATGTGCAGGATCATATCGGAGTAGAGACGGGCCTCGTAGAAAATGTAGACGAATAACGTCACCTGCACCAGGCCGGCAGGCCAGCACCAGATGCTCTGACGAATGATCAGCCAGACACAAAGCACGCCGAATATGGTTGCCGTCAATTCAATCCAACCCATTGCATATACCTTCCTTAGCTATGTTCTTCCGGTATTATTGCTGTGGCCGGCGAGGGTGTCGTTCATCTGGTCAAACCGGGTATTCACCTGGTGTAGCAAAAAGCTAGAAAATGTCCCATGCTGCCGCCGGTTTCGCCGGCTCCCATCGGGTCAAACGACCGATTTGCATGCCACTGCGTAACGCGTGTCAAGAACAGAAGATACGCAGTTGTCTGCGAGGAGATGTGGTGCGCCTCCGGCAAGGCGGTACCGGATATCCTTTGTGGCAAACATGATACTCGGAGAGTACCATGTTTGCCACAAAGAGAAAAGAGCCCCATGCTGCCGGAGGCGAAGCGCGGCATTCATCCAGGCAAATGCCCGGTGTGAATGCCTATAGCGTAACGCGTGTCAATAACCCACAAGACCCATCACCGACCGCGCCAGTACGCCCCACCCGCGCACAATCGTGTCGAGGTCGGTGAGGCCACCCAGCAGCAGCAGTCCGACCAGGCAGACTGTGAGCAACCCCACCCGCAGGCGGATATGTCTGTCGGGTTGTTGCGCTGCTCCCTCTGCGCCGGCCTGCTCCTTGCGCCCGGTGGTCGCACGGGCGGTGGGTTTTGCCGCTGATGAATTGCCGCCGGTCGAGCGCGACTTTGCGCTCTCGCCGGACGCCTTCTTCTTCGCTGGGGATGCCTTGGCCCGGCTGCCGGATGTGCCATTCTCTGACTTTGCCTTTGCTTTTGCGGTACTGCCGCCGGCGCGGGGTTTTGCCGCAGCAGAATCCTTTTCTGTGCTCTTCTCGGCCTTCTTCTCTGTGCTTTTTTTGCTCCCGGTCGCCTCGGCAGTGTTGGCGGCACTGTCGGCGGTAGCTTTGCCGGCGGGCTTGCCCACCGGCCAGGCTTCCTGGAGCGCCTGCGATAGCTCGGTGGCACTGGCGAAACGCTTGTCCGGCTCCTTGTGCATGGCGCGTAGCAGGATATCATCCAGGGCTTTGGGCAGTTCGGGGCGCAGGCTGCGCGGCGTTGGCGGCTCGTCGTAGAGATGTTTGAGCACCACGCCCATGGATGTATCGGCCTCAAAGGGCAACTGTGCCGTCAGCATTTCAAACAGCAGCACCCCCAGCGCATAGATATCACAGGCCGGGGTAATCGTCGCGCTGCTGATGGCCTGCTCCGGCGCGATATAGCCGGGCGTGCCCATCACAATCCCCGGCCCGGTGGCGGTACGCAGCGCATCTGCCGACGTACGCGCAATGCCGAAGTCCGTCAATACCATCTGCCGTTCAGCATTGTAGATGGCGTTGCTCGGCTTGACATCGCGGTGAATAATGCCTTTGTTGTGCGCAAAATCGAGCGCGTCGGCCAGTTGCGCCACAATGACCGGGATGTCGGCGTCGGGGATGCGCCGCTTGCCTAGCTTGCGGATGCGATCCGCCAGCGTGGGGCCGGGCAGCAACTCCTGCACCATGTAGATGGTAT
>CAKZQX010000925.1 GCA_937141995.1 uncultured Chloroflexaceae bacterium
GAAGGAAGCTGCTGAGATTGCCAACCAGATGAAGAGCGTGTTTCTGGCAAACATGAGCCACGAGATCCGCACACCGCTGACCAGCATGATCGGCTATGCCTCGCTCCTCTCCCGGCGGCTCGAGGGTAAAACCCGTTCCCAGGCGCAGCGCATTGAGGAGGGGGGCAAGCGGCTGTTGGAAACGCTCAACGCGGTGTTGATGCTGGCAAAACTGGAAGCCGGACGGGTCGAGGTTGTCTTTGAGACGATCCATGTGGCCGCCGAGGTCCGCGAGGTGGTCCGGCTCCATCAGCCGCAGGCCGAGGCGAAGGGCCTGGACATGACCGTCCAGGTCACGCCCGCGGCCACCCGCGCACGCGCCGCGCTGGATCGGGGCGCGCTCAACAGCATTTTGCAGAATCTTATCTCGAACGCGATCAAATTTACCGAAACCGGTAGCGTGACAATCACGGTTGATTGCGATAAAAACCCGCCGTCCGCTAGTGATCTGGACAAGGTTGTCGCGCCGGACGGCTGGATGCATGTGCATGTTGCGGACACCGGGATCGGGATTGCGCCGACGTTCCTGCCGCATATCTTTAATGCGTTCCATCAGGAGAGCAGTGGGGTGAGCCGCTTACACGACGGGATCGGGTTGGGCCTGGCTATCTCCCAACAACTGGCCGAGAAGATGCAGGGCACGATTACCGTTGTCAGTGAGAAAGGTCAGGGCAGCCACTTTACCGTCAGTTTTCCGCAGGTGCTGTCGGAAGAACTTGAGGACGAGACCGGGCCGACAGAGATAGTTGCCAAGAGCCGGACGCCCTGCCACCTCCTGCTGGTCGAAGACAATGAAGATACCCGCAAGCTGATCGAAGCGCTGCTCGAAGATCGCTGTCTCTTAACCGCCGTCACCAATGCCCGGGAAGCGCAGGAAGTTGTCCACGATCTTCTGGACACGCTGGAACAGACCTTTGATGCCGTGCTGCTGGATATTCATCTGGGAGGCGGCCCCAGCGGAACCGATCTGCTCCGCATCCTGCGCAACATACCGGCCTATCGGGATGTGCCCATCGCTGCGCTGACCGCGTATGCGCTTCCCGGCGACCGCGAACGCTTTTTACAGGCCGGGTTTGATGCCTACCTGCGCAAGCCCTTCACCGCCGACGAACTGACCGATTTTACCGCGCAACTGCTACCCCGGTGATTTGCCGCAGTCCGCCGCCTGTGGTACAAGAGATCACGTACGCCGGGAAACCTGCCACCGTGGGGATGAGAACGCTACCCCACAAAAGCCGGACATGCGGTATTATAGGCCGCAGCACGTTGTCTCACATCTGCGGGCGGAGAGCGTAGCCGTGCTACCAGGCGCATGGCTACGCTGCCCCCAATGTACGAGGAGGACTATATGAGCTTCAATACTCCATCGGACCTGCGTTACGCGAAAAGCCACGAGTGGGTACGGGTTGACGGTGACGAAGTGGTCGTTGGTATTACTGATTATGCGCAGGATGCGCTGGGTGATGTGGTCTATATCGAGTTGCCCGGCGTCGGCGATAGTTTTGCGCCCGGTGATGTTTTTGGTGTGGTCGAGTCGGTCAAGGCTTCGTCCGATCTCTATGCGCCGGTTGGCGGTGAGGTCGTAGCGGTCAATACGGCGCTGGAAGATGACCAGTCGGCGATCAACACCGCGCCCTACGGCGAGGGCTGGATGCTCCGCCTGAAGCCCTCCGGCGAAGAGGGCGAACTACTCGATGCCGCGGCCTACGAACAGGTTGTCGCGGAAGAACAGCATTAACATACGCGGTACTGCGTAGTTCCTCCGCTCCAAAATCACCCCGCACGAACTACGCAGTACCCACCCGCACAACCTACAACCTACAACCTACAACCTACAACCTACAATCTACAGACTACAAACGCCGGGCTATGAGCTACAGACTACGGGATACGGGATACGGACTACGGACTACGGACTAGAAAATACGGATCAAAAAATATGTCTCACTACATTTCAATTACCGATGCTGAGCGCGCCGAGATGCTACAGGCTATCGGCGTTGCCTCGGTTGCAGACCTGTTTGTTGATGTGCCGGAGCGACTACGCTTTCCCCGGCTGGATCTGCCACGGCCACTGTCGGAACTGGATCTCTCCCGCGAGTTGCGCGGGCTGAGTGGCATGAATGCCAATGCCCAGAGCCACAGCATGTTCCTGGGCGCGGGGGCTTACAACCACTTCATACCCAGCGCGGTTGATCAGATCCTGCGACGGAGCGAGTTTTATACTGCCTACACACCCTACCAGCCCGAAATTAGCCAGGGCACGCTCCAGGCGATCTTCGAGTATCAGAGCCTGATTTCCAGCCTGACCGGGATGGAGGTTGCCAACGCCTCGCACTACGACGGCGGCACGGCGATTGCCGAGGCGGCGATCATGGCGCTGAATGTGTTGCGCAACCGGCGCAAAATTGTGGTTGCCCGCAGTGTGCATCCGCAGTATCGCGCGGTGTTGCGCACCTACCTCCAGAGCCTGGACATTCCCATCGTGGGCGATGAAGAACCCGGTGCAACGATTGAGGATACCCTGGATCAGGTTGACGCGACAACCGCACTGGTTATCGTACAATCGCCGGATTTCCTGGGCCGCCTGCATGATCTGCGCGCCGTGGCGGAGCGGGTCCACGCGGCGGGGGCACTGCTGGCAGTTCATTTTGATCCGATTGCGCTGGGGTTGTTCCAGACCCCTGGCGAGATCGACGCCGATATTGCCACGGCGGAGGGTCAGCCGCTGGGCATCGGCCTGAACTATGGCGGACCCTACCTGGGCATTTTTACCTGCAAGCAGAAGCATGTTCACAAGATCGCCGGCCGGCTCGTGGGCGTAACTCAGGATGTCGATGGCAAACTTGCCTATGTGCTGACGTTGCGGGCGCGTGAGCAGGATATTCGCCGGGAGCGGGCCACCAGCAATATCTGCACCAACCAGGGTCTGATGGCGCTGGCGGCGACGGTCTACCTGAGCCTGATGGGGCGTCAGGGGTTGCGCCGGGTGGCCGAACTCTGTTACCACCGCGCACACTACGCCGCAGATCAGATCGGTCAGTTGCCGGGTTACACGGTGCAAACCGCCACGCCTTTCTTCAAGGAGTTTGTGGTGGAATGCCCGCGTCCGGTTGCGGCCGTCAACGCCGCGCTGCGCGAGCGGGGTATCATCGGCGGGTATGACCTGACACAGGACGAGCCCCATCTGAAGGATGCCATGCTCCTCTGCGTAACGGAGATGAATAGCAAGGCGGAGATTGATGAACTGGTAGGGGTACTGCGGGCAGTTGGATAGATCAGTAACACGAGTTACACGGTGTGGTTTGTTCTGGCTTGGTGCCGGCCCCGAAACGGCAGCTTCGTCTGCTCAAACGCCCGGTTTGTAGGCCCAGTGCGTAACTCGTGTCAGTAACAGGAGTTACGCGGTCGTTGACCCGACGGCAGATTCCGCCGCCGGCAGGGCGGAAGATTCCTTTCTTGTTCACACCATGTTTGCACTATGTGCAAATATGGTGTGAACAAGGAAAAACGTACCATGCTGCCGCAGGCGAATCGGGCGTCCATCGGGTGAAACGTCCGGTTTGAACACGCACCGCGTAACTCCTGTCAGTAACGTGAGGACACGGAAACACCGTCCGTATTTCCGTGTCTTTCTTGGGTGATACGCGCTTGAGGGACATGTAAACGATGCCGCAGAAAGATACCAGTCACGATAGTATCAAGCAAGCCCTGATCAATGATGGGTGGGAAATCACGGACGATCCGTATGTGATCTCCTATGATGAATATTCGCTGTTTGTCGATATCGGTGCCGTTGATTCGCATCCTGTCCGTCAGGCAGAAGGGAAAGTGATCGGTCTACAGCGCGGTGAGCAGCAGATTGCCGTGGAGATCAAGGAGTTTCGTGGAAAGTCTTTCATTACGGATCTGGAGCGAGCAATCGGACAGTATGTTCTTTACCGTTTGCTACTCAAGCGAACCAACTCTAGCCGTACATTGTATCTGGCTGTTACCGATAGTGTATATGCGGATCTGTTTGAGACAGATATGGGTCGAGCAGTTATTACAGACGTACCTTTGCAATTGATTGTTGTAAGTGTGGAAAAGATGGAGGTGCTGCAATGGATAACACCAGAAAGTATAGCGAGATCCTGAAGGAAGTTCTGCTATATTATAGTCAGTTTCGTCCCTCACATGGCAACATTCGCGTAGACCTGATTTTTGACGAAGAACGGGATCACTATGCACTTGTCCATGCCGGGTGGAATCAGGGGCGACGTATCCACGCAATGATCTTTTATGCTACTCTGCACGACGGCAAGGTCTACCTGGAGCATGACGGCATTAACTACGGTATCTCTGATGACCTGATTGAGCGCGGCATTCCCGAAGCAGATATCGTCCTGACCTGGATGCAAGAACCGCTGCCGGATCGGGAGAAGGGTACGCTGCGTGCGTCTGTCTCCCGGTGACGCCCGCTGTTCTCTTGCAAACTAGAAAGTTATTGGTATGAATACCTACGAACCACCAATATTTGAACTCTCGTCCCCCGGTAAGCAGGGCGCAAATCTGCCGGAACTGGATGTTCCCGCCGCCGACCTGCCCACCGATCTGCTGCGCCAGGATGATCTGACCGGCTTTCCCGAGTTGAGCGAGCCGGAGGTCATTCGCCACTATACGCGGATCAGCCAGCGCAACTTCTGCATTGATACGGGTATGTATCCGCTGGGATCATGTACTATGAAGTACAATCCCAAGATCCACGAGGAAGCCGCGCGGTTGCCGGGGTTTGCCGGCATTCACCCGCTCCAGGATGCCGGCCTGTCGCAGGGAGCGCTACGCCTGATCTACGAACTGCAAAACGACCTGGCCGAGATGAGCGGGTTTGATGCGGTGTCGCTGCAACCGGCCGCCGGGGCGCAGGGCGAGTTTACCGGCATTCTGGTCTTTCGCGCCTACCACCTGGACCGGGGCGACACCGAGCGTACCGAGATCCTGGTGCCCGATGCAGCCCACGGGACTAACCCGGCCACGGCGGGGATGGCTGGCTTCAAAGTGGTTGAACTCAAGAGCGACCCACGCGTCAATGTGGATATCGCCGATCTGAAGAGCAAGCTCTCGCCACGCACCGCCGGGATGATGCTGACCAATCCCAACACGCTGGGCCTGTTTGAGGAGCAGATCGAGGAGGTTTCGCGGCTGGTGCATGCGGCCGGTGGCCTGATGTATGGCGACGGGGCGAACTTCAACGCCATCCTGGGTGTTGTCAAGCCGCAGGATGTCGGCTTCGACTTTATGCACTACAACCTGCACAAGACCTTTACCACGCCCCACGGCGGTGGTGGTCCCGGCAGCGGCGCGGTTGGCTGTACGGCGGCGCTGGCACCCTTCCTGCCCGGGCCCCGGGTGCGCCAGGTAGATAGCGCGTCCGGCGCAACCTATGAACTGTTCAACCCGGCGAAGAGCATCGGGCGCATGAAGACATTTCACGGGAATTTTGGGATGCTCGTGCGCGCCTGGACCTACATTCACTCGCTGGGTGAGGTCGGGTTGCGCGAGGTCGCCGAAACTGCTGTCCTGAACGCCAACTATATCCGCGCCCAACTGGGCGATCTTTACCCGCCGGCAGTGGATCGGATCTGCATGCACGAGGTGGTGTTGAAGGGGCAACTGCGCGGCGTCAAGGGCGTACGCACGCTGGACATTGCCAAGCGGCTGATCGACTATGGCTTTCATCCACCGACGATCTACTTCCCGCTGATCGCACCCGAGGCGTTGATGATCGAGCCAACCGAAACCGAAACAAAGCGGAACCTCGATGCCTTTGTCGCTGCCATGCGCACCATTGCTCACGAAGCTGCCGAGCACCCCGATCTGCTACACGCCGCGCCGACGGAGGCTCCGGTGCGCCGCCTCGATGAAGTGCGTGCAGCGCGCCAGCCGGTACTGCGCTATGATGCCGACAAGTTTGCGCAGTTGCGCAACGGTTCATAAGAGACTGTCTGAAACGGGTTGGTCATGGGGCGACGGCCCC
>CAKZQX010000926.1 GCA_937141995.1 uncultured Chloroflexaceae bacterium
TCTTTTTCACAAAAATGTTGCACAAAGTGCAACATTTTTGTGAAAAAGATAAAGAAGTACCATGCTGCCGCAGGCGAATCCGGCTCTTGGGTTTGGCATCTGGCCGAAACTGGTTGAACCACGGAAGTCGTGTGATTGAAAAGAGAGACACACTTGGTGACAACTGATCTCCCTGAACTGGCGCTACGTTCGCAGGATGCCGGCTGGAACCGGGAGCGCTGGGAACGGCTGCCTGAGGACGGCAATCGCTATGAGGTGATTGACGGAGTGCTCTATATGACAACTGCGCCGAGCGCGTTTCACCAGTGGATTATTCGGCAGATTGTACGTATCTTGTTTGTCCAGATAGATGACGCAGGGATTGGTATTACCCTCTGGTCCCCGCTGGGCCTGTTTATGCCGGGGTGTGATCCGGTACAGCCCGATATTATCGTCATTCGTACCGAGAACCTGCATATCATCCATGATCGGCGTATCACCGGGATACCGGCGCTGCTGGTAGAGGTACTCTCACCCTCCAATCCCACCCAGGACACTGAAACCAAGCGCAAGGCCTATGCCCGTGCGGGGGTGCCGGAATACTGGATCGTGCGGCCGGCCAGTCGGGATCTGCTTCTCTGCACCCAGCCTGATGCTGCTCTGGGGGATTATGCGGGCAGTGACTTGATTGCGCCCGACGGCACGCTGGTTTCGCCAACGCTGCCGGTACGCACCCCGATTGCCCGGTTCTTCGCGGATGCGCCGGATACGACGTGGTAGGGAAGAGGGGAAGTGGTTTATATGCCACTGACCGAACAGGATCTCGATTCACTCATTCGGGATCGTGCCATTCGTCTGCTGGTGTTGAGCAGTGGCAAACGCATCTGGGAAGCCTCCCCCAGTCCGCTGCACCAGATGATCGTGGATGAGATTCGGGCAACCATTCAGCCTGCCGGCGCAGAAACTGCCGGCGGGGTTGATTGCGCAGGCCGGCATCTCGCCGACGTGTACATCCGCCTACCGGATGGCTCGCTGGTGCGCCCCGACATTAGCATCTTCTGCAGTCGCCCACCGCGCCAGCGCCAGGCGCTAACGCTGGTGCCGCCCGCCGTCATCGAGGTGGTGAGTCCCAACTACGAAACCAAAGACCTGGAAGATCTGCCGCCGATCTATACTGGCAAATGGCGTGCTGGATGTACTGGTCGTCGATGCCGACCAGCGCCGGGTTACGCATTTTCGTGGTGCGGACAGCAAAAGTTTTGCGATGCCGCTCACGCTGGATCTGCAATGTGGTTGCCGCTGCACGTTTGATGTGGCGTGAAAGGGCCACACCGCCGCGCGTTGTGACCCTTCCCGCCATCAGTTCAACTGCTTACATGCAATCGAACGCGCCTTGTCCTGCTACACAAACGAGAGTACCACCGCCAGGGCCAGCACCGTTAGCACACCCGACAGAATGCGGTAGTTTGCGTACCAGGGCACCTGCTTGAGTTCCCGCGATTCCGCCCGCCAGACACCGCGCGTCCAGGTGTTGTTCTCGATATTCTCCGTGATCGGCTCGCTGGTCGCCAGGCTGACGCCAATCATCAGCGCAAACGCCAGCGCCGTCAGGATCATATTCAGGTAGAGGAAGTGAATATTGAAGGCTGCATCCACATTCAGCACCTGGAACAGAATAAACAGAATGATCCCGGTTGGAATACCGATTGCCAGCGTCCAGAAGGCACCGTGGCGGTTGGCCCGCTTCCAGAAGATCCCCAGGATAAAGACCGCAACGGTCGGCGGCACCAGGTAGCCCAGAATCGACTGCAGGTAGGTCCAGAGATTCTCAAAGTTGACGATCTGGGGAGCCCAGGCGGCCGCGAAGATCATAAAGATCCCGGTGGACATCCGCCCGATGGCCGCCAGTTGCTTATCGCTGGTCTTGGGGCGCAGGTTCTTCACAAAGTCCATTGTCACCAGCGTTGAGGCCGAGTTGAGGGTGGAGTCAACACTCGACATGATCGCGGCGACCAGGGCAGCCCCGACCAGCCCGCGCAGACCAATCGGCAGCAGGTCAAATGCCAGCGCCGGGAACGCCTGGTCGGGATTCTCCAAACCCGGGTAGAGCACGCGCGCAAACAGACCGGGAAAGATCAGGATAAAGAGCGCCGGAATCTTGAGCAAGCCGCCAAATAGGGCGCCCCAGCGTCCCTGATTAACATCCTTCGCGCCCAGCGCCCGCTGCACAATCACCTGGTTCGTACACCAGAAGTAGAAGCCGATAATCATCACGCCGAGTAACCCCGGCCAGGGCACACTCGCGCTACCGGCAGGTTTGAACATGGTCAGACCACCCGGCGGCGCAGCTTGCACTACCTCGCCCCATGAGCCAATCGCCATAAACCCCATCACCGAGACAATCGTGCCCCCGATGAGCAAGACCACCGCCTGGATCGCGTCGGTAATCACCACCGCCGACAGACCACCAAAAACGGTATACACACCGGCAACTATCGTCAGGGTGAGAATGGTCTGCCAGAGCGGCAGGCTGGGAAAGATCGTCTGGATCACGATTCCCCCGGCGTAGAGCGCACCGGCCATATCAATAAACAGGTTCAGCAACAGCGTCTGCCCGGAGAAAATATAGCGCGAGCGCCGGTCAAAGCGCCGCTCCAGGAACTCGGGCATAGTAAAGACTTTTGACCGCAGGTAGAACGGCAGGATAAAGAAGAG
>CAKZQX010000927.1 GCA_937141995.1 uncultured Chloroflexaceae bacterium
CGCCGGGACTCCCGCGCCGGGGCCGTCGCCCCATGACCAACCCGTTTCAGACAGTTTCTGAGGTATGAGGCGTGAGGCGTGAGGCGGGCCGGTTGCCGGCTCGCCTCTTTTGCTTCGGTGATACTGCCGGCTGCGCTTGTTCCCCCGCAACAGATAGGGTACAATACCCCTCGCAATTTCGAGTGAATGTAGTTCTGAGGATATACTGTGAACGCGACGATTGAAGCCGTCCGGGGCATGCACGACATCCTGCCGTCCGAGCAGCACACGCTGGCGCGAATACGCATCATGCTGGAAGATCTGCTGGCGCGGTATGGCTATGCCATGCTTGATCTGCCGGTGATTGAGCATCGCGATCTCTACCTGCGGAAGCTGGGCGAGGAACTGGTTGGTCGCGTCTACGAGTTTAACTTCGGTGGGCGCGATCTGGCCTTGCGCCCGGAGTGGACCGCTTCGGTGCTACGCGCCTATGTGACGCATATGCAGGAGCAGCCACTACCCCTGCGGTTGGCCTACAGTGGTCCCGTGTTTCGCTATGAGCGGCCCCAGCGCACCACCTATCGCCAGTTTACCCAGGTTGGTGTGGAACTAATTGGTGGACCTGCGCCGCGTGCCGATGCCGAAGTGCTGGCGCTGGCCTGCGCCGGTCTGGATGCGGCCGGTGTGTTGGACTACCGCGTAACAATCGGGCATATCGGCCTGACACGCAGCCTGTTGAGCAATCTGGGTTTGGCCGAGCGTACCCAGGGGGTGCTCGTCTGGGGCCTGGAGCGCTTGCGTACCCAGGGTGATGCAGCGATTCGCTCCCGCCTGGATGGGCCGCCGGATGATCTGCCGCTCGATTCCTCGCTGCTGGAAGGTCTGGACGATGAGCAGGCGACGGCGCTGCTGCTGAATACCCTGCGGGCTATGCAGGTCAACCTGAATTTTGGCACGCGTCCGCCCGAAGCAATTGTCAACCGGCTGGTGCGTAAAATGCGCCGGGGTGACGCCCAACCGCGCGTGGAGCAGGCAATGGCGTTGCTGCAGCAGTTGAGCCGGATCCGGGGCGTCCCCGCCGAGGCGCTGCCCCAGGCCGCCGCGCTGCTGGCGGAACACAACCTGCCAACCGGCGCGCTGAATGAGCTTGAAGCGGTGCTGGACCTGCTGGCCGCGCATGGTCTGTCACACGAGCGGATCGTGCTGGATTTTGGCGTGGGGCGCGGATTACAATATTATACCGGTTTGATCTTTGAAATCTATGACGCTGAAGAGTATCAGTTGTGCGGTGGTGGCCGTTACGATGATCTGGTGCTGGCGCTGGGTGGCCGTCAGGCGGTACCCGCTATCGGGTTTGCCTATGGGCTGGAACGGATCGCTGCCGCTCAGGTCGCCGGTGCTACGGCCGAACGTCGATTGGAAGTGTTGGTGATGCCCGTCGCCGATGCCGATTATCCCTACGCGCTCACGGTGGCGCAGCGGTTGCGCGAACGCGACTATGTGGTGATGGTGGATGTGCGTGGGCGGGGCGTCACCAACAATCTGCGTGATGCCGCGCGCCGGGGTGTAGACTATGTGGCAATTGTCGGTACGGAGGAGCGCGAGCGGGGCGAACTGGTCTGGCGCAATCTGCATACCCGCGAAGAGCAGCGCCGCCGGATCGAAGAGTTTTAGAGAACGTTTGCAGAACAAAGAACAAAGAACTGAGAACAAAGAACTGAGAACAAAGAACTGAGAACAAAGAA
>CAKZQX010000928.1 GCA_937141995.1 uncultured Chloroflexaceae bacterium
CAACGGGTGAAACGCTCAGTTTGATCGTCCACCGCGTACGTCGTGTCATTAATGAAAGATATGCACAGAAGGAGCCAGGAACCGGCATGACCCGTCATACTGCTGCCGCCGGTGTACCCGACCATCTGCGCCAGGCGATCACCACCTGGCAGACCACGCTGGCCTGGGCGATTCTGGACCGGGAGCCGGCTGTCCCGCCGCACGAACTGACCCAGGCCGTTCAGCAGACCGTTGCGCGTCTGTTGTTTCTGCATATTCGTGCGGTGCGGGATGGTGCTGATGGGGGAATGCGGACGCTGCCGGCCGGCCCGCAGATCGCCCCACGCCTGGGGAAACTTTTTTATCCCCACCCGTGCAGCGCTGACCGAGCGGAACAACTGGCCGGCACCATCGCCGATGCACCGCTACGCCGGGTTATCGCACATATCGCCGCTGACATAGCGGAGGCATCTGCGCACCTTTCCACTCCCACCCTGAGCCGCGTCTACGAGCAGTTGCCCGGAACACGCATACGCACAGCCCCGGACGGCACCATCCGGGTGGACGCCTGCCCGGATGCGCGCCGGGCGCAGGGGCAATACTACACACCTCAACCACTGGTAGATTACCTGGTCCGGCAGACGGTCAGCCCGCTGCCGGCGAAACATGCCGCCGATCAATATTCGGGTAGGCCGCGCCTGCGCATCCTTGATCCCGCCTGTGGCACGGGCGCATTTCTGCTGGGCGCATACCAGTATCTGCTGGATTGGTACCATGATCGTTATCTCAACGCCGGGCCGGAACAACATCCCGACCGGATCGAACAGGCAGCGGACGGCACATGGCGGTTGACGCTGGTTGAGCGCGCCCGCATCCTGGAAACCCACCTCTACGGCGTGGATATCGACCCGCTGGCGGTTACGGTGACACAACTGCTCCTGCTGCTCATGTTATTGGAAGGGCAGCCCGACCTGTCACCCCCCGCGCCGGCCTGGCCCAATCTGGCGGCGCAGATCAAGTGCGGTCATGCGCTGCTCGGCCCGGACTTTGCGGCCTACACAGGGACGCGGCCGGCTTCCACGACCAGTCCGGTACACCCATTCGACTGGACCAGGCAGTTCCCGGCCGTGTTTGCCGCCACCAATCCCGGCTTTGACCTGGTGCTGGGCAACCCACCCTGGGGCGGGGCAATTGATGCGCACCTGGACTACTTTCACGCCCGGTATCCCGCCAGCACGCAGGATCACACCGACAGCTTCAAACTCTTTATCGATGCCGGACTGGGCCTGACCCGGCGCGGTGGCATGCTGGGCATGATCGTGCCCGGTTCGCTCCTGCGGCAGAAGCGGGCCCGTGATGTACGCACGCTCCTGCTCCAGCAGCAGATCCGGGTGCTGGTCGATCTGGGCGACAATCTGTTCAGTGGTGTCACCAGCCCGGCATGCATGTTTGTCGCGCGCCGCTCTCCGCCCGAGGCTGAACAGCAGGTGTGCATGCTACAACTCGCGCAGATGCCGCCGGAGCAACGTATCGCCGCACTGGCGGCGGATCAACCCGGCAAGCCAGTGCGCCAGCTTGCTTTTCACGCGAATGCCAACCTGGAATTTGCCGTCCGAACACCAGCGGGTGCTGCGTCGGTGGTTACCCTGGGCGAATGGCCGGGAGTACGCTGCATGGATGCGGGCATTAACTACCAGCGGGTGCGGGTCGGCATGCAGGCCAAAGGTCAGAGCGACCTGGCGCGCCGATTGTTCTATACCGGTTCACCTGATCACCCGGATGACCGGATGTACTGGAAAGGAGCCGACATTGGGCGCTACTGGATCGCGCCCCACACCGCGCGCTACTGCCGGAGTAACTGCCAGCGCCTGCTCCTTCCCGGCGAGGTGGTTTATCTACATCAGAAGGTGTTTGCAACCGCGCCCAAGCTTCTGCTGCGCCAGACCGCCGATCGCATTATCGCCACGCTCGATACGGCCGGCGTCTGGTTTGGGCGCAGCCTGCTGGCAATTGTACCGACCACCCCGTCACCCTACCGGATCGAGTATCTGCTGGGCATCCTGAACTCGCGTTATATCGCCGGCTGCTACCAGGAACTGGCGCATGAGCGGGGACGGGTCTTCGCCCAGGTCAAACTATCGCGGCTACGGCAACTCCCCATCCGGGTGATCGATTTCACAAACCCCGCCGACACTGCACGCCATGATCGGCTGGTCACCCTGGTCCGACGCATGCCGGCGTTGCAGCAGCAGATGCGCACTGCGGCAACTGCTCCGCAGCAGGATCACTTACAGCAGGAGATCAGCGCCACCGATGCGACCATCGACG
>CAKZQX010000929.1 GCA_937141995.1 uncultured Chloroflexaceae bacterium
CCAGACTGCGCAGCCAGTCAGTCGCGCCGACGGGCATCTGCACCCGTGACGAGGTCTGCTCCTCGGCTTGATCGGTCGCCGCTGCTTCGGTGGGGAAGCTATCGGCAACCTCCGCCGGTGCCGACTCCTCCGGTTGGGCGGTTGCGCGGAGCCAGTCCGGCATTTCCGCGTCATCGGACTGCGAGCTATCGGACGGGGCAGCCTCCGCCGGCAGATCGGACGACTGCTCGGCCGTCAGGCTGGTGAGCCAGTCCGGCTGATCATCAACCGGCAGCGGCTCGTCCTCTTCCGTTGCCCCGATATCACTCTGCAGGTCACGCAGCCAGTCCGGGATGGCCGCATCCGTAGAACTGGTCGCGGGTGATTCTTCATCACGGAACTGGTCAGAGTCCACCGCAGCCGCAGCCGCAGCTCCTTGCAACCAGTCCGGCACCGCCGCCTCGGGCTCGTCGGGCGGGGCGGCCTGCCCATCCGGGACTGCCCGCGAAGACGGACGGGGTGGTAGTGGTACGCCCCGCAACCAGGGTGGCAGCCGGGATTCTTCGTCTGAGTCACCAAATTGCGATCCGCGAGATATCCGATCCATATGCTTCCGTTATACGAGGATGCAAGCCGGCACAATTAACCGTACAACTGCTTCCATCCTCACCTGGTATATCGATAAAACATTTATCCCCAAAGACATTACCGCGTCCTAGCGGTCCAGGTAGGGCTGATCAAAGCCCAGCAACACCCGCACACTTGCCACCAGCGTCCCGATGGCGGCTCCCAGCAATAACCCGCGCGCCCCTGCCAGCGTGACATACTCATTAAACCAGCCGAGCGCTTCGCCGACCAGGGGCAGTGCCGCAATCGGCGGCAACCCGAGAATGAGCACCACCAGCGCCACAGCAACAATCACCATCGCCGGAACATTCCGCTCCCGCACCGTACGCAGGATCGCACTCAGGCTAAAGAAGGCCAGGAGTGCCAGCAGACTGCTGGCAAGCGGCACATAAACTGCCTCAAAAAGCCGGCGGATCGGTTCCTCAGCCAGATTAACCCCGGGAGGACCAACCAGACCGACAATGATAACCGCAAACATTGCCAGCAGCAACACGGCACTATAGATCCAGTCGGCCTCGCGCCGAAAAACGCGCGCAGCATGTGAAAAGGCGACATTAATCAACCCGACCAGGAGGGCCAGGGCCGTTAAGATCGCCGCCCACTCCACCAGATAGCTTGCCAGGCCACCAACGCCCGGCGCAGCCCGGGCGAAGTCTAACAACACGATAGCCCCGGCGACACCGGCAATCAGGGTTGCCAGAAGGCGTTTTGGATCGCGGAAAAAGGTCATCAATTACCCTCTAACGCTATAACAGCCCCGGCAGCCGCGGCAGGCCGAGCGTCGGCTGGAGCAAACTGTAGAGCAGTCCGCCAATAATTAAAAGGATAATCAGCGTACGCAAGAAGTCCTGGGTCAACAGCCGCGCCTGGGGCGCAGGAATCGTTGCCAGGTACGCTTCCGCCGCAAACACTTCCTCACCAATCAAGACCGACCGGCTGCTCAAAAACATCACCGGTAGCGCAGCGGCGGAGGTACTGCCCGTTACCTGGGGCACCTCGCGCATTGCGCCTTCCTCGCCCAGCAGCAGAAATTCTTGTCCAAAACTTCCCAACAGTTGGCTGGCCTCTAACTGCTGCCGCGCGTAGATTCCCGCGACCCCGGCAGCATAGGCCATTGAATCATCGTGGGCCAGCAGTTGCACATTACCCGGATGATAATCCTGCCCCTGCCCCGCCTGCTGGTAGGACTGGCGAATCGCCCCGCGTAGTGCCAGATGTGACACCGCGTCGCCACTGCTTGCCAGGATATGCGCGCCATTGAAGGCCGCTTCACTCGCTACCCGTTCCACAGTCAGCAGTCCGGCAACAGTTTCGGCGGTGGTTGCGCGATTACCGATGGTACCGGCTCCCGGCGACACATGAATGGCACGTCCGGTTTCAGCTCCACGTCCAAGGGCATCCCAGAGCAGATCGAGTGCCGGCAGCGGACGACGAAAGGGTGTACGTCCGGCCCGGATACGCGCATGATACCAGAGCGTCAGGATTAGCACCCCTAACGCAACAATTAAAATAAGCATCGTTTCCGGGGGGAAATTCAGAAGAGGCATAAACACTCCTCATGCTCTGCGTCACTTATGAGCGTTAACACAGTAGATGTGGGGCGGGGCATAGTGTACATACTACACAATATGTGCGCAATTACACACAACACTTTACAACCCTGGCGGGCAACGTGCTTTTGAGTGTAACCCAAAAGATCGGCTTTGTCAACTTTCCTGACGGGCTAAAAGACGGCGTAACTCTTTCCAGCCGGCCTCCTCCGTCAAGGCCACAGCGTAACGCTCAAAACTATACCCAGTCGTAAAAGGGCGAGCGAAGAGTGCCACTTGCGTGCTGAGGAAATCGAAGGGCCGGATCATATCCAGGACGAAGCTAACCGGCGCATGCAGCCCGGAACTGGACAGGTGATCCGCCAGATGCTGGAGCGCCTCATGATGCCGGTCGGTTGGGGACATGGGTACCTCGCGCTTCAACCGTCTGCTTGAGCGCCTGGAGAAACTCGGCTGCCAGCCGCTCGAACCGCGCACGCTGAGTGGCATCGAGAAAGGAGGCAATCGGACCAGGCATGTCGATATGATCCTGCCGCTCCAGCCGGTAGCGGCCATCGTCCAACGGAATGACGCGGCACTGATTGGCCCCGGTCAGCGGCGGCAGATTCAAGCGAAAGCGGGTGGCCCGCTCCTGCGCCGTGAAGGTCGTTACTTCCAGGTCGGCATAGACGATGCGGCCGCGTATGCGAAAGCGGTAGCCCAAACCGGGCACACCCGGCGAGAGCAACTCGACGCGCACATTCTGCATGGAAGGCATCCAGCCGGGCCAGCCGCCAAAGTCATCCAGCACCGACCAGACCACCGCCGGCGGCGCGGTAATGATGGTTGCAGCATGTATTTCGTAGCGTGCCATAGCTCCTATTGTAGCACAGGTGGCGTACCACCCTGCCGCATACGCCAGTGGGCCCAGCGCTGCCGCACATGACTCACCCGCCAGCGCGCCGGGAAGTAATCATCGTCGGTGGTGACAACCACCGAGCGAACGCCCCCCGGCACCATGCCATAGGCGCGTTCGATGCGCGGATCGAGGACCGCGCGATAGAACAGCACAGCCACAACGCTGCGGTAGGGAACCGTCAATCCATTGTAGCCCAGCCAGAGCGTCTCCACTGTTTGCTGTCCCACCTTTCCACAGGCTTCAGCGTGTCCAACCATCCCGGCATGATCGTGTGCGGCGCATTATACCATTCAAGGCTCAGTCCTCAACTCGCTCCCTCGGCTTTCTCCCAGAAGTCCCGCACCTTTGCGCGTAACGGCGCATGCTCGGCGCGCTCGAGTTGCGGATCTTCCGCCAGGATCTGCTGCGCCTCACGGTTGGCGGCATGCAGCAGGCGGGTGTCGGCCAGGCGTGCCACCTTCAGGTCAGGCGTGCCGCTCTGGCGTTTGCCCAGGAACTCGCCCGGGCCGCGCAGTTGCAGGTCGATCTCAGCCAGCTTGAAGCCGTCGTGCGTCCCCTCCATTGCCTCCAGCCGCTGCTGCGTTACCTCGTTATCAATATCGCTCACCAGGATGCAGTAGCTCTGATGCTCACCCCGCCCGACGCGCCCGCGGAACTGGTGCAGTTGCGCCAGCCCGAAGCGCTCGGCTCCGTCGATCATAATAGTCGTGGCGTTGGGCACATCAATGCCCACCTCCACCACCGCCGTCGCCACCAGGATATCAAACTCGTGATCGCGGAAGGCACGCATCGCCAGATCTTTCTCGCGGGGCAGCATGCGCCCATGGATCAGGCCCACCCGCAGGTCGGGGAAGACCTCGTTCTGCAACTGCACATAGGTCTCCTCGGCGGAGGGCAGATCGATCTTCTCGCTCTCCTCCACGAGTGGGCAGATCACAAACGCCTGGCGGCCCTTGCCAATCTCTTTGCGCATATGCCGATACGCCTTCTCCCGTTCGATCCGGGTGATCCAGCGTGTCTTGATCTCCTGACGGCCCGGCGGCAGTTCATCCAGCACCGAGGTATCCAGGTCGCCATAGATCGTCAGGGTCAGCGTACGCGGGATGGGCGTGGCGGTCATAACCAGCATATGCGGGTTCAGTCCCTTCTGCTTGAGCCGCTCGCGCTGTTCCACCCCAAAGCGGTGCTGCTCGTCAATCACGACCAGACCCAGGCTCTGGTACTGCACGCCCTCAGTAATCAGCGCGTGGGTGCCGATTACCAGATCCACTTCGCCGTTGGCAATCGCCTCCAGCACCCGCCGCCGATCCTTCACCCCCAGACTGCCGGTCAGCAGCGCGACCCGCACGCCTTCGCCGCCCAGGTCATCCTCCGGCACCATATTCAGCAGGCGCTTGAGCTCTTCCAGGCGGGCCAGTTGTTCCGCGTCGGCCTCGCTCTTCCAGTCATCAAGCGGCTGCCCGGTGCTGTCAGTTGGCTTGCGCGGCACGCGCACCTGTCCCAGCAACTGCCGCAGACCTTTGTAGTGCTGCTCGGCCAGGATCTCCGTGGGAGCCATCAGCGCGCCCTGCAACCCGGCGGCCACCGCCTGCAAGAGCGCCGCCGCCGCCACAATCGTTTTGCCGCTGCCCACATCACCCTGGAGCAACCGCGCCATCGGCACCGGCCGGCACATGTCGGCGAAAATCTCCGCCAGCGTGCGCTGCTGCGCTCCAGTCAGGGCAAAGGGCAACTTCGCCAGCAGATCGGCATGCACCGCTTCATCAACATTCACGGCATAGCCCAGTTCGCCCTGCCAGAGGATGCGCCGCTGGATCACTCCCAGTTGAATAAACAGGAACTCGTCAAACCCCAGACGATGCCGCGCCCGCTCCAGCAACTCGGGGCTATCCGGGAAATGCATCTGGGCCAGCGCCTCGGGCAGGGGCAGCAGATTGGCCCGCTCCTGCACTGTGGCCGGCAGGTAATCGTGAACCTGCGGGGCCGCCAGATCCACCACCTGCTTGATGATCCGACGGGCGTTACGCTCGTACAATCCTTTGGTCAGCGGATGCACCGGCACCAGCCGCCCGGTGTGGATCAACTGGTCGGCGTTGAAGGGCTCCCAATCCGGCGAGGTCATCTGGCGCATCGAATTGTGGTATTTTCAGTGGCAGGGGGGCCAGTGGGTTCGCCTGCCCAACCAGGCCCGCGTCCTGCGACGCGAGCGGACGAACCCCCTCCGCAGCAAGCGGAGCCTGAAACG
>CAKZQX010000930.1 GCA_937141995.1 uncultured Chloroflexaceae bacterium
TTGCCTCGCTGGGTGGGGCGATTATGGGAGCCGAGCCGGTGATCCACTACCTGCGCCACCATGCGCGCAGCCTGATCTTCAGCGCCAGTATTCCCCCGGCGAATGCGGCGGCCGCCCTGGCCGCGCTGCGCATTATGCGCGACGAGCCGCAGCACAGCGCGCGCGTGCTGGCAATTGGTGCGCGGATGCGCCATGGGCTGAACGCGCTGGGCTACAACACCGGCACCAGCCAGACCCCGATTGTGCCGGTCATCCTGGGCGCGCGCGAACCCACCTTCAAGCTCTGGCGTACGCTACTGGACGCAGGTGTGTTTACGAACCCGGTTCTGCCGCCGGCTGCACCATCCGGCATGCTGCGCACCAGCTACCTGGCGACTCACACCGAAGAGCAACTTACCACGGTGCTGGAGGTATTTGCCCGGGCCGGGCGGCAGTTGGGCCTTATTCCCGATGCGCCGCAACCGCCCGCCGCACATGCATTACAGTTCGGGTTGCCATAGCCGCTACCGCCGATCCAGCACGCCCAGGGTTTCAACATGTGGCGTGTGTGGGAACATATCGTAGCCGCGCAGCAGCGTCAACCGGTAGGCCGGCGCAAGGATACGCAGGTCGTCCAGTTGGGTCAGCGGGTTGCACGAGACATAGACCACCCGGCGCGGAGCCAGGCGCAAGATCTCGGCGCAGACCTCCGGCCCCAGGCCGGTGCGCGGTGGGTCAGCCACAAAGACATCCATGCTGCCCGGCATCTGGCGGCTCAGAAATGACCAGACCTCCTCGGCCTTGACCTTGACATTCGCCAGGTTGTTGACTGAACTGTTGTAGCGCGCCAGGGCGGCACTCTCGGCCTGCGACTCGATGCTGATCACGCTGCCGACATGCGGCGCAAGATATATGGCAATCGTCCCAACCCCCCCGTAAAGATCGACCGCATGCTCCGCCGGACCAACCTGCTCCGCAACTGCATCAAGCAGCGGGAGCAGCAGATGGACATTGTTCTGGAAAAACGAGTTCGGGCCAAGATGCAGCGTGTTGGTACCGACCTGCATCGGCAGCGTGTTCGCACCCCAGTGGCGCAGCGATGACCCAAACGAGAGATCGGTCAGCGTATCGTTAAGCAGCCAGTGAAAGCCCAACACCCCCGGTTGTTCCAGCGCCACGGCTGCCAGTTGCTCCATCTCAGCGGTGTACTCCTGTGAGGCGGTGACGGCTGCCAGGAGCAGCGTATCCTGGGGACTGCGCCGCACCACCAGATAGCGTAGAAACCCCTCGTGGCTGCGCACATTGTAGTCGGGCAGTTCCAGTTGCTGCGCCTGCAGCCAGAGCGCGTGGACGGCGGCAAAGGCTGCCGGCGGAATCAGATGGCATGTCTCCAGGTCAACGATGTAGTTGAACCGCCCGCGCATCCGCAGCCCGAAGCGACCCTTGGTCGTAACATAGTCCATCCGCGTGCGGTAGTTGTAGGGACTGGGCGAGGGCACGATGTCAATTGGCAGGTGCGGCGCATGCATGCCCTCCGGCAGATCCGGGTTCTCCCACAACTGATTCAGCACGGCGGCTTTGGCAGCAACCTGCGCGGCATAGTCCCGCTCCTGGAACGCACAACCGCCGCACTCGCCGGCATGCGGACAGCGCGGCTCAACCTCGGCACCGCTACGCGCCGCCTGAATAATAAGATTGCGGAATTTCTTGCCTGTCAGTGTCATCGTGACGTCGTTCCCTGGCCGACAGGCCGCTCCATCCAGTTGTCCAACACACGACGTACGGCGTCCAGGTCAGGTGCAACCTCGACGGGCGGGTTAGCAAACCGGCTCACCGCCTCGTTGAGCTTGCCTTCGTGGTAGTCCACCTTGAAGTTGCTAAACTTGAGCCCGTGGGCGGTCGAGATGACCACAACCCGCTCGGACTTATCAATAACACCCCGGTCGATCAGCTTGATGGCGGCGGCCAGCGCAACCCCGGTATGCGGGCAGGCATAGGCACCGCTGCGGTCGGCGCGGGCGGCGGCATCGGCCAACTCCTGCTCGCTGGCCTGCTCCACAATGCCGTCGAAGCGCTGCAGTATGCGCACAGCCCGATTGATGCTGACCGGATCACCGATCTGGATGGCGCTGGCGGCGGTGGGGCGGGCCGTGATCGGCTCATACTGCGCGAAGCCCTGCTGATAGGCGCGGTAGAGCGGGTTGGCATTCTCGGCCTGGGCACAGACGATGCGGGGCAGTCGGTTGATCAATCCCAGTTCGTGCAGCATCAGCAGCCCCTTGCCCAGCGCGGCAACATTCCCCAGGTTGCCCCCCGGAATAACAATCCACTCAGGGACATCCCAGTCGAACTGCTGAACAATCTCAATGCCCACCGTCTTCTGGCCCTCGATCCGCAGCGAGTTGAGCGAGTTCGCCAGGTAGATCCCCATGTCCGGGTCGGCGGTGAGCTGGCGCACCACGCGCATACAGCCGTCAAAGTCGGTGTCCAGCGCCAGCACCAGCGCGCCATGGGCAATTGGTTGCACCAGTTGCGCAGTGCTGACCTTGCCCTTGGGCAGAAAGACAATCGTCGGGATATCGGCGGCAGCGCCGTAGCATGCCAGCGCCGCCGAAGTATCGCCGGTACTGGCACAGGCGACCGCGCGCACGGGTTTGCCCTCGGCCATCATCTGGCGCACCACACTGATCAGCACGGTCATGCCCAGGTCTTTGAAACTGCCCGTGTGCGAGTTGCCGCACAGCTTGAGCCAGAGATCCTTCAACCCCAGCTCACGCCCCAGGCGTTCGGCCCAGAAAAGATTGGTGCCACCCTCGAACATGCTGACGACATTATCATCGGAAATAACCGGGCAAACCCACTCTTTTTTACCCCACACACCGCTGCCATAGGGCCAGCTTGTCCGCATCCAGCGGCGCTCAAAAATCTCTTTCCACTCGGCAGCGCTATGCTGCCGCAGCGCATCCATATCGTGCGTAACCTCCAGCAGACCTCCGGATTGGCTGTAATAAACTACCTCAGTCAGGGGATAACGCTCGTTGGGGTTGTCCTGGGCAGCAAACCAGGCATTATATTGCATCATTTCACCTCTCTGTGAATAGAATTATAGAGAACAGAGAACAGAAGAACCGAGAACAGAGCGTGCCGAACGTATCGGACATTTCGCGTCACTCGCCTCAATTACAGGACTTACGCGGTGGGCGTACAAATTAGACATGTACTTCCCCAAAGGCCGTCTTCGCCTGCGGCAGCATGGTACGCTTTTTATCTTTTTCAAGGAATTTTTGCACATTGTGCGAACATTCCTTGAAAAAGGATGTCCGGTACCACCCTGCCGGAGGCGAATCGGGCCGTTTATCCAGATGAACACCTCGTTTGGAACCGACCGCGTCACTCGCCTCAATTATAGCACGCTCACTTACCTTCACTTCTGCGGAAAAACCTCACACCGCTGCGCAGATTGGTTACGCCGGATGCGGGAGTTGGGCGGGAAGCGGTGCGTCAACCAGCGCACCAGTGGCGCGCCGGCCAGCATGATGATCAGGAAGCGTAGCAGATGGATCGTCAGGATCAGGATGACATTGGAGCGACTCTCGAGCGCGATAATCGCTACCAGGTTGAGGCCGCCCGGCGTGGTCGCCAGATAGGCGCTAAAGAGATCGATCCGGGTGAAGTAGGCCAGCACGCCCCCGATCAGCGCGGCACTTCCCAGCAGAGCAATATTGCTCAAGACAAATGCCGGCAGGAGCCGCCCTGTGGTGCGCAGCGTCTGCAGATCAAACTGCAGCCCGACCATGACGCCGATGACGGCGTAGGTTACATCCAGAATGAGCGGCGGCCATGGCGCGTAGCTGATCCCCAGCAGTCCCGCCAGCGTACCCAGGAGCGCCGGTCCCACCAGTTCACCCGCCGGCAGATGAACGCGCAGACCGGCCCACGCGCCCAGCACGGTGATGCCCACCGTGAGCGCATAGCGGCCCCAGCGTGGCTCGGCGGCGAGTAGCGGTTCGGCCGGGGCGGCCGGGGCGAGGGGCAGCGCCAGCGATGCCACCAGCCCGAGCGTGGCAATGACCAGCATCACCCGGAGCGACTGCATAATCGCCACCAGCCGCGTATCCGCGCCGAGCGTCTCGCTCAGGGCAACCATGCCGGGCGCGCCACCGGGCAGCGTCCCCAGCAGCGCGGTGGCGGGATCCATCCGGCTGAAGCGGGCCAGCAGCAGGCCGTTGAGGATGCTAATGCCCAGCAGCAGCAGAATTATCAGCAGAATGCCCCACCAGTAATGCCCAAAGACGCCCAGCGCGGCGGGAGTCAGCGCGGTACTGACGGCGCTGCCGATCACCGCCTGCGCCGCCAGAGTCAGTCCGGTTGGCAGCCGGGCCTGCTCCCCACGCAGACAGGCCAGCGCCCCGGCAGCCGCCATCGGCCCCAGGAACCAAGCCGCCGGTAGGCCGCCCAGCGCGAATAGCCAGCCCGCACCTCCCGCCGCGCCGGCGATCAGGAGCCACCGTTGGATTGGTTGTTGCAATTTCTACCTTCTTATATGGTTCTTTATTCAAGAGTATAATAGCGCAGTACAGTCATTATCGTAATTCTTACAGGAGGAACGGACATCAATGAATAGCCTGACGCAGGTCGCACCGGCCTTTGTAGAGATGGCACACCGGATCGTCTGGTGTAGTGCTGCAACGGTGGATGCCCGGGGCCGGCCGCGTTCGCGGGTTCTGCACCCGCTGTGGCAGTGGGATGGCACCCGGCTGGTCGGCTGGATCGGCACGGTACCAACGCCGCTCAAGCGCGCGCACCTGGAAGCGAGCCCCTACATGTCGTTGAACTACTGGGCTCCCTCGCAGGATACCTGTACCGCCGAATGCCGTGCAACATGGGCCTTCGACGACGCCACCCGAACGACGGTCTGGGAACTGTTTGTCAATGCACCTGAGCCGGTGGGCTATAATCCCCGCATGATTCCCGGTTGGGACAGTCCTACAGCGGAGGCGTTCGCGGTGATCCGATTAGAACCATGGCGACTGCGGGTCTTTCCCGGTAGCGTGCTGCTGGGGCATGGTGGTGCGGTGTTGAACTGGCGGGAGGAGTGAGCGCGTCCCCGCTTCACAACGTAGACTTCCCCAGTGCCGAGAGGATGAGATCGACCGCCAGGATTGCCGTGGCGTTGCGCTCGTCCAGGATGGGATTAACCTCGACAATATCCATGCTACGCAGGCCACCGCTCTGCGCAGCCATTTCCAGCGCCAGGTGGGCCTCGCGGTAGGAGATACCGCCCGGTACCGGCGTGCCAACGCCCGATGCTTCGCGCGGGT
>CAKZQX010000931.1 GCA_937141995.1 uncultured Chloroflexaceae bacterium
GCCCACCTGCCACTCCCGCAGGTGCGCAAACAGGGCCGACGCGCGCCAGATCTGGGGAAAGCCGCCCACGTCACGCACATTCCCGGCGGAGAATTCCGGGGCCAGCACAAACGGACAGGCATAGACCTCGCCCACCGGGTCCACGCAGCAGACGATCCGCCCTGCGCCGCACATATTCAGACCGTCGAGCGGCTGCCCATAGGCCGACAGATGGAAGAAGGAGTCGCCCGTCAGCACATCGGGATGCGCCAGCAGCCAGTCGTAGAGCGCGCGGTTCTGCGCATGCGTCGGGCGCATGGCTTCCCAGACATCCACCCCACGCCCGGAGGGTCGCAACCGGGTCAGGCGCAGTTCGCCGCCATGATCGGTCGCCAGGGCGTAGAGATCATCCAGTTCATGCATGTTCTGCCGGGTGACAACCGCGTTGATCTTGAAGACCACATCGCGCGCCGCCAGCCGGACGATGGCCCGCCGGGCGCGCTGGAATGAGCCAGTCCCGCGCACCGGGTCGTTAGTCTCCGGCGTGGCACCATCAAGGCTGATCTGCACATCGAGATAATCACGGGAAGCGATCCAGTCGGCGGCGGCATCGTCGATCAGGGTGCCGTTGGTGCTAAACTTCACCCCGATGCCGCGATCCAGCGCGTAGTTCATCAACTCGAAGAAGTCGGGCCGGCTCATCGGCTCACCCCCGCCCACATTAATATAGAAGACCTTCATCGCAGCCCAGGCATCGATCAACGCGCGCGCCTCCGCCGTGGTTAGCTCATCGGGGCGCTGCTGCCCGGAGGAGGAGAGACAATGCACACAGCGCAGGTTGCAGCCGTAGGTCAACTCCCAGGTCAGACAGATGGGCGCGTCCAGTCCCTGCCGAAATATCTCATAACTCAAGCCAGACCTCCAGTATGTTATCAATCATTCTTGCCACGACCTACGCGGTGGACCTTCAAACCAGCAGTTTCATCTCGTTAACGGCACATTCCGCCTGCGGCAGCAAGGTGCTTTTTTCTTGGTTTCCCAAAAAATTTGCATAACGTGCAAATTTTTTGGGAAACCAATGGTCTCTTCCGCCCTGCCGGAGGCGATATTCGCTTCCGGCGCACGATCACGTAAGTTAGATTATTTATCAACTAAGAGCCAGCCACCGTGAAACTCGAAATAGCGACAGTGCGGACTCAGTTCGCGGCCCAACGCCAGCAGGCGCTCCTGGTCAAACACCTGCAGATGCCCAAAGCGCGGGTCGGGCGTCTCTTCCAGCGGCACACTGATGATTAGCCGCTGGTTCGTCCGTTGCCAGAGCTGCTCCACCGCCAACCAGGTCTGCGCCGGCGGCAGATGCTCCAGCAGATGGATCGCGGTAACGGTATCAAACGTCCCCAACCGCGCGCTATCCGCCGCGAGAATATCCGCAACCGCAAAGCTGACATGGGAAAACTGCCGGCCGGCCGCATAACCGTTCGCCAGCCGGATCAGCGCATAATCCAGGTCGCAACCAACGATGCGGGTCAGCTTCTCACTGCCGTCACACAGATCAAACAGCAGATCCGAGCGCGCAAACAGCAGCGGTAGGAAGCCAAAGCAGGTGCCCGCGTCGAGCAGGCTGTGGCCCAGCGTCAACTGCATCACTTGCCGATAGATCGCCCCAAAGGGCGCGATAAAATCATGCCCGACCGTGTCGGACACGCGGGCCAGCGCCGCCAGAGTGTTATCGTAGAAGCGCCACCAGGCGCGCTGCTCACTCTGATCGGTTGAGCGCACAATCGCGCCCACCAGATGCTCAAAATCGGCCTGCCGGTCGGTGCCGAGCAGTGGCAGCAACTCATTGGCCACAAAATAGCCGACATTGTTATCAATCGCCCACGCCGCAAAGTGGTGGACCAGCACCAACTCCGGTTCCAGTTCCGGGTCAACCGACTCCAGTTGGTACAGGGCGAAATGCTCGCTCGCCGCCAGTGGATCACCGCGCTGTGCCAGGCACTCGATCAGGTAGGCATGCCGGTTATAGGATAGGGTCAAGGGATTCATAGTTTATCTGCTTAACATACGGCCCAGATCCGCCGCCACTTCGCCCAACTGATCCAGGTTGCGGACCACCTCAACCCGGTGGCAGATCGGCGCATAGGTAGGCATATCCGAGCCGGCCAGTTGCCAGGCACCCCGCGCCTCGGGGGTCAGCCAGATCAGTTGCCGGGCACGGCGGCGTAGTGCTTCCAGCACCCAGGCGTTGGGCGGGTTGCGATTGCCCCGGGCATCGCCCAGGATCAGCACCGTGGTGCGCGACGTGATTGCCCCGCGATACTGCTCGTAGAAGCTCTCCAATGCGCGTCCATAGTTGCTGTTGGCGTCAGGATCGATCACCGCCCCGCTAAAGACCTGCCCGATCGCTGTGTCAAGCGGCAGGCGTTCGAACAGCGCACTCACCTCGGCCAGATCACTCACAAAAACAAAACTGCGCACCCGTGTGAAGAGCGCCTGCAGACTGTAGAGCAGATGCAGCATAAAGCGCGCGGTATGGCGCACCGAGAGGCTGATATCACAGATCACCACCAGCCGTGGGCGCTCATCCTGGCGGCGGGCCAGCACCGGCACAAAGGGAATACCGTCATACTTCATGCTGCTGCGGATCGTCTGCGCGACATTGATCCGCCCGGTGTAGTCCACGGTGCGGCGGTGCGCCAGCGCCCCGCGCATCTGACGCCCCAGGCGCTGGATGATCTCGGCCATTGCGCGCTGTTCTTCCTCGGTGAAGCGGTAGTCATACCCGCTCTGGTCCGCCGGATCATCCTGATGCTGTGGCAAATTGCTGCGTAGATAGCTCGCCACCAGCGCGGGCAACTGCGCCTGCAGCGCATCGATCTGGCTGGTCAGTTGAGCCAGCAGATCCGCATCAATGTCGAGTGCTTGCAGATCATCCAGCAGTTCCGCAATCGCATTCCGGACCAGATCCAGGTCAATCTCGGCCAGCGCCTGCTCCAGGCTGAGGGTGCCCGGCTGTGCGCCCGGCGGCGCGGCGCGGCTCTGTACCTGGTAGACCGGCTTGAGCGCCTCGTCCAGTTGCTCCTGGCTGCGCTGCAAAACCAGTTGCTGCGCCAGGGCCGCGAAGTTGATGCCATCGGGATCATGCGCCGGGTTGAACATCTCGCCCAGTTTTATCGGGTCAAACGTCACATCAGCCGGTATCGGAGCGTCCTCCTGCTCCGAGCCGGGCCGATCTTCCCCCTGCCCCCACTCCAGATTGAGCAGTTGCTCTGCATCCGCTTGTTCCGGCACGATAGCCCGCCGGAAATGGGGCAAGCGGAAGAAGATATCAAACTGTTCATCAAAGAGCGGAATATCCCGGGTATCCTTGATCAGTGTACTGCAAAGAACCGCACGCACCGTCTCCCGATCAACAAGCCCGGCATGCGCCAGCGCCCGTAGCGCGTCCATCGTTTCCGAGGGCGCAATCGCCAGGCCACTCCGCTTGAGCCGCGTAACAAACCGGGTGATAACGCTGTCCATAGGGTCGATCTTCTCCTCAACCTCAACTCAATGATACGCGTTACGCGGTCCTTCCCCCGGAAGTTGATCGCGCCTCCGACAGGGCGGAAGATGCCATTCTTTACTGCCGCAGGCGCAGCCAGCATTCGGGTTTGTCAACAGGCTGAAACAAGACGCACCGCGTAACGCCCGTCAACGGGATGTCTCATCCCGGCGCGAACTGAAGTACGCGCCCTCGTGCTGCCGGTAGCGCTCCTGCTGTTGTTGCAACTCCAGATTGTCGGCACGCCGGCTGCTGTGTACCTCCAGCGTGGCCGGATCGGCCCCTTCCAGGAGCGACGGCAACTGCGCACTGACCCGCGCCACATCGCGCTCATACTTGAGAATCAATTGCAGCGTCTCCTCAACCAACTCCCGATTGAGGTTGTCGGCATTCAGCAGAACCAGCGCCTGTGCCCAGTCCAGCGTCTCGCTGATGCTCGGCGCTTTGCGCAGATCGAGCGAGCGCAGGCGGCGGATGAAGCCGACGACATCACGCGCCAGCGCTTCGCCAATCTCCGGCACCTTCAACTGGACAATTTGCAGTTCGCGCTCCTCACCGGGATAGCCGATTGCCAGATGCAGACAGCGCCGCTTGAGCGCATCGCTCAGTTCGCGCGTGTCGTTACTGGTGATGATCACAAACGGGGCAGCCTGCGCGACAATCGTGCCAATCTCCGGGATGCTGACCTGGAAGTCGCTCAACACCTCCAGCAGGAACGCCTCAAACTGCTCTTCGGCGCGGTCAATCTCATCAATCAGGAGCACCACCGGATCGGGTGAGGCGATGGCCTGCAAGACCGGGCGGCGCACAATAAAATGCTCCGAGAAGAAGACATCATCATAGCGGCGGATCTGCGCGACCGCGTCATGTAGATCGTCAACGCCTTCCAGCACCCGGCTGATCTTATCGCGCAAGATCTGGGTGTAGAGCAGTTGCTTGCCATACTCCCACTCGTAGAGCGACCGGGCCTCGTCCAGGCCGCCGTAGCACTGCAGGCGAATCAGTTGCCGCCCAAGCGACTGAGCGGCGACCTTCGCCAGTTCGGTTTTGCCGACGCCCGCCGGGCCTTCGATCAGGATGGGTTTGCGCAGCTTCAGCGCCAGGAACACCACCGTTGCCAGCTTCCGGTCAGCGATGTACTGCTGTGCCTGAAGCTGATCAATCACCTGGTCAATCGAATCAAACACGGGCATATCCTTGTTAGACGGGCGCGTTCTCCTTCTCCCGAAACGCGCCCGCCCGATTATCGGTTCCTGACCTTACCGCCGCGATTCGCGCCGCGCGCCGTGGAAGCCGCCCTCGTAGTAGGAGCCGGTCATTGCATGCGCGACAACCGGACGTACCGCCTCAAAGGTCACTTCCATCGGGTTGCCGGGGGTTGAGCCGTCACCCAGGACATGCTTGGAGACCCGATCAATGTCCCGCTCGTCGCCGACGATGCGCGGGCCGCCCCAGGACTCATACTTGCCCTTGCCCATGCGGGTCTTGCTGTACTCGCCGACGCTCTGGAAGTTGGGCGGAATACCCACATCCTTCGAGAGCTGAATGGCCGCTTCAACCGCACGCTCCGCCGCCGCAACATCGCTCAGACCCTCAACCGGTACGCCCATGGCGCGGGCAATGTCGCGGTAGCGGCGATAGTTCGCCGGCAGGTTGAACTCCCAGACGCGCGGCAGGGCAATGGCGTTGTTCAGGCCGTGGTGGCTGTCGTAGAAGGCGCTGGTGGCATGCGAGATCGAGTGGATAATCCCCAGACCACCGCTGTTGAACGCCTGTGCGCCGATATACTGCGCCCAGACCAGATTGCTCCA